>JBHLOF010000121.1:0-10967 GCA_048940805.1 Promethearchaeota archaeon | reverse complement strand
CTCAGCAAAAAAGGTACTATTAAAAATCGGACCATATATCCTTTAAATAATTAGGTTAATAAATTAGTTATTTTGCTTTAAAAATTGAATACTAAGTTTAGAACTAAAAATAATCTAATAAAGACTTAAATGAATCAATAATCATTGATGGTTTTATCTCAGATTTTTCTGATTCAAAAAATTTACCTTTCCCCGATCTAACTAGGATATTATGAATACCTGCGTTTATAGCCCCTTGGATGTCTGATTCAGGATCATCACCTACTACTATTACTTCATCAGAATTAAGGTTGATTCTTTTTAATGCGTGAAAGAAATATTCCGTGGAGGGTTTACCAAATATTATTGGATCTACATTGGCAGCATATGCAATCATCTGAACAAATGATCCTGTATCAATCACAGGTTCTCCACTACGATCAAGATAATATTTATTACCTTGTGTACCAAGGAGTTTAGCCCCTTTTAAAACATAATTAAAAGCTTGATTTAAACGCGTCACATCCCAGTTGTCATGAAAATCGCTTATAATAACAAAATCAGGAATTTCAGAGCCACTTACTATCGGAAAATCTCGAAATTCCTTTTCAACCTCACTAGTAGCAACTAGAAATGATTTTTTTAGAGGGTTTTCGGATAAAAAATTTTTTAAAGCTATTATTGGGGTGAAAATCTCTTCAAACTTAATATTGAACCCGTAATCATTTAAAATATTTAGAATGGTAAGTGGTACTTTGCTATCAGTATTTGTGAAAAACAAGAATTTCAATCCCTTTTTCCGAAGTTTTGATATTGTTTCAACAGCTCCATTAATCGGTTCTCCTTTAAAATAAAGAGTTCCGTCGATATCCGAAAGAATTCCTTTAATTTTCTTTATATTTGTTTTTTCATTCATATTTATTGCCTTTAGCGAGAATATCCTTAGCTTTTATGAGAGAATGAACTCGTATTAAATGTTTTTTCTCAAAATCAACCAGGCTTTCTGCTGTTCTATCAACAAAAACAAATAAATCATTAACAACAGCACCCTCTTCCCTTAATGCATTTATTGCAAATAGTTTGCTAAAACCACTTGTGATTAAATCATCTACTAAAAGAATTTTCTGCCCTTTCTTAATATTACCTTCAATCATTTTCTTAAGTCCATGTCCTTTAGGCTCTTTTCTTAAAATATAAAACGGTTTTTGGAGTCGATTTGCAATCATAGTACCAAAAGGGATACCAGCGAGAGGAATAGCAACTACTCCATCAAATTGAATATTACTTTTGATATATGTAACAGCGAGGCCTACGATTTTTTCAAATGCTTCTGGAAAATTAGGAATAATCCGTAAATCAATATAATATTTTGATTTTTCTCCTGAGGCTAATGTAAATTCACCAAATTTTAATGCACCAGACTCTTCCAGAATTTTAACTATAGTTTTTTTAATCTGTTCTTAACCTCTTCATTTATTTTTTCAATACCCTATTAATGGTATTTACCTTCATTAACTTTTAATAATTTGTTATCATTAGGTTAAGAATATTTCGTGAAAGCTTCATTTCACGTATTTTTGTATATCTCTAGGTATAATCCACAAAACACCATTAGTTGACATGGAATTTATATTTACTTTATTTCTCTTACTTGAATTGGTGGGCGAGGAGGTGCTCTATAATATCTTACTGAAGGGTATCCAAGTGTCATGACCCCTAAAACATAAGATTCTATTCCAGTAAGATCTCTGCATATATGAGGAAAATCTATAAGAATGCCGTGGGCATATCCAATCCAACAGCTTCCTAATCCCAGAGTTTCTGCGCTTAACATGCCGTATGTCATAGCGATAGTTGAGTTTCTCGTATCGTATGGGTTTTTGGAATAGATAATAAGAACATGTGGAGCATTGTAAAATATCGGATCATATCCCTTTTCTCTATTTGATTTAAAAAGCTCTTTGGTATCTGATGATTCCAAAACATTGATGATTGCATCTGTTAATTGATTTATTCGTTCTTTACTGGAGATAACTAGACATTTTAAGTTTCTCATATTCCCTCCCGTAGGGGCATACCTCATTGAATTAATCACTTTGTTTATGAATTCTTCGGGAACTTCTTGGTTCTTGTATTGGCGAATAGATCGCTTTCCACGGAACAATTTGTATATCGATTCAAAAGGTATATCAATATGAGAATCCATGCTTAAATCATATTCAAAAATTTGATCTTTCATATCTTCGTACATAATCGCATTTTCAGGGCAAATTGCTATGCAATGACCACACAGAATGCACTGGTTTTTACTAAAGGTAGTTTGGTCTTGTTGTTCATCGAGTTTAAAGTTTCGAGTAGGGCATTCTGAAATGCATTGGCCACAGTTAATGCATTTATCATTTATTCCTAGAATTGGCATAAATAATACAGAATTTTAATCCTTATTATCATTATGAATTTTGAATTTTTGATATTTTGACCCGTAAGTTTAAATAGATTAAATTTCTATAATATTACGAATACGATATATCGATATCGATATATTGTTCGGTGATTAAAATTTTTAGCACACATCGAAAAGGCTCTCGAACAGGTTTAGAGATTTTAGTTCTAAAATTAATTCAAAATAACGAATCAGGAATTACAGGGTACGATATTATTCAGAAGATTACTAGTAACCCGAGAGGTTTATGGAGGGGAACAGCAGGATCGATTTATCCTCTGCTAAAAAATTTGGCAGATAAAGGGTTAGTAAGGATTGTTGAAACTGCTGATGGTAAAAGAATTAAAAAGGAATATTATATCACTGAAAAAGGCTCAGATGCTCTTGAGGATGCTTTACGTAAAAATATAATTCCAAGTATGCGATCCTTTATGGATTCAATATTCACTTTAATTGAAGATCTCCCCAGAGTTAAAAAAAATGTCGAAACAATGTTTTGTAGTTTCCCTCACCACCACCAAATGGAAATTGATAAGTCAGACTTAACATTGGAGAATCAACAGCATATTAGAAATGTCATAAAGCGGTTGGAATCTTCGAAAGCTGCTCTAAATCATAGGATTAGCATCTTAAATGACCAGATCATTAGGTATAAAGAAGTTTTAGCTAACATTGAAAAAAAGCGGAAGGAAAAATCTAAACCGATTGAAATATACGATGACGATATATATTCTTAGTTTTTAAATTAAAAAAAATAATTAGACAAAAAAAGAGGTACAAAAATATGAATCAAGAAAATCCCGAAGATAACAGACCTCCCCATGGCCCTCCACATCCACATGGTCCACGCGGCCCTTATGGTCACCATGGTCAAAGAGGTATGAGTGGTTGCTTTTCATTTGATCCTCGAATGATGCATAAAATGATGAGAATGGCAAAACACTTCATGAGAGGTTTTATAGGAAATCATATACCACATAATCTTGAAGATCTGGGAGACAGTTATTTGATCACAGTACCATTAGCCGGACGCACTAAAGAAGAAGTAAAAGTTTCCTTGCTTGATAATCATCTCAATATCAAAGCGGAGAAACCTAAAATTCCCGAACTTGAAAAAGTAATGGAGACTTCAGAGGAGGATTCCACGTCAAATGAGTGTTGTGGACCATCATTCTGGAAAGGTTTTACTTTTATTGAGGTAGACATGGATATTCTTCTACCAGTTGATGCTGATACAGACACGATTGTTTCGAAAATGGCGAATGGACTTCTGAAAATAACTTTTGGGAAAAAACCTCCCAAAAAAATAGATGTAAGTGAAAATTAATCAATTAATCTAAAATTTAGGAGGAGCGTTTTAGAAGCGCGTCGAGACACTACTTCTAAAGCACCCCAAATAATATTATTTTTTTTTATTTTTTAATATAATCCTTTTTCAGTTATTTTAAATGAGAGTCAAATTAACCTAAAGCTAGAAAGATATATCCCTCAGGTTCCAAACCTTTTGCCTGAAATAGCATAATTTTACAATGATTGGAAATTAATGACTTCATAAACTAAACTATTTTTTTTTTTGATAATTTTTCTAATCAAACCATATTTTAAATGAAAAGTGCCAGCTGATATAATTTGGAGAAAATGAAAATAGGGATAATAGGTTGTGGGGTTATTTTTGATCTTAATGTTTTAGGATATTTAGGAAATAATGATGCTGAAATTGTAAGTCTCTGTGATAGAAGATTGAAGAACGTACAAGAAAAAATTCAGAAATTCAACCTTAATCCAAAAATCAGCATTTATAAAGATTATAAAGAGATGTTGGACAATGAAGAATTAGATATTGTAGAAGTTCTATTACCTCATCATTTACATCATGAAGTAACTATATATGCTGCGCAAAAGGACTTGAAAGGTATAAGCGTTCAAAAACCAATGGCGACTTGTATTAAAGATTGTGAAGAAATGATTGAAGTTTGTAAAAACAATAAGATCAAGTTAAAGATTTTTGAAAATTTCTGCTTCTATCCGCCAATAATGAAAGCAAAACAGTTATTAGAAGAAGGAATCATTGGGGAAGTAAATTCAATCCATATCAAAACTCTAGAAGGAACTAAAGGTGGGTGGAAAATTCCTACTTCCACATGGAATTGGAGACTAAACTCAGAAACGTGTGGTGGGGAATTAGAATATGGATCTCCCATGGTTTTTGATGATGGATTTCATAAATTTTGGTTAGCTCTACACTTCATTAATACAAAAATTGAAAAAGTATATGCTTGGATTGATGAATATAATAAACTTGACGTCCCTGCATACGTAATGTGGAAGTATATTCCTCGGAAAGATTCAGGTCTTAGAGTATCGAAATATGGTACAATGGAATATAATTATGCTCCTGATATGTTTTTACCAAGTCCATATTATCCTGAAGATGAATTTATCTCGATCACAGGTTCAAAAGGAAATATGTGGATTAATCAAGCAACGGCAGGAGATAATATCATGTCGAATTCTGAAATATTTCCACCAATCGTAATATTTAAAGATGGTGAAATTGAATCATTTACGGATATTGAGAGAGATTGGAAGTATGGATTTATTAATTCAACTAAACATTTTATAGATGTGATTAAAAATGGTGGTGAGCCAATATTATCGGGAGAAGAGGGAATGTATACAGTTCAATTTTCTTTAGCTGCTATAGTTTCTTCAATGGAAGGAAGGGAAGTTAGTCCCGACGAGATAAGAGATTGATATCTTAACTTTTCGAAAATCCTCCATGGTGAAATTCAATACTATAATCTACTTTCTGTTCCTCGCAGAATTTTTTAATATCTTCTTCTAGGAAATCCCAATAAGATCTATCTTTTTGAATTTCTTTATATTTTGAAAGTAATCCTGGATAATGCTCTCCTATTATTCTCATTATACGCGGAGTATTATGAGGTCTAAAATTTAAGTTTTCAAAACTATATGTATCCGTATAGTCTATACTTTCTTTTATTATTGCTTTATAATCTGTTATTTCAGGAAAATAAGGAGAAATGAAAACATAGGTTGGAATACCATTTTCATGAATTTCTCTTATAGCTGAAAGTCGGTCTAAAGGTTTTGATGCACTCCGTTCTATGACTCTGGAAAAATCCTCGTTTAAAGTGTTAATTGAAATTCCAACTTCGATATTTTTAAATTGTTGAAATAAATCAATATCTCTTACAACTAACTTAGATTTTGTGAGAATTGTTACTTCTGCATTTGTTTTTTTTAATTTTTCTAAAATTTTTCGTGTATTTTGGTATTTTTTTTCTAGGGGTAGATATGGATCAGTTACAGAACTAAGTAAAATTCTTTTTCCGTCATATCTTTGAGGTTTGATCTTATTTATATCGAACTGCTTTATATCTAAAAAATCACCCCATTTATCCCCTTTATGACCTGTAAATCTAATCATAAATTCTGCGTAACAATAAATACAACCATGTTGGCATCCCGTATATGGATTTATAACAAAGTCTATTTGAGGAATATTACTTTTTGTAATAATGCTCTTGGCTTCCCTAAAGTTAATTTTCATTTTTGCTAAAAGTTCTTCTTTAATTCCTAGTTTAAATTGAATTCAAAAATAAAAGTATCCCAAATATAATATAAAGTAAAAAGAAATGTTGTTTAAAACTTATTTTTTCGGTTTTCTTTTCGTGACAACAATATAAACGACTAATCCGGCAATACACGCTATTATAATTAGCAGAATTAAATAAAATACCCAATTTGAATTCAGATTTATAAGTTGGAATATTATAGTTTCACTGGCATCTTTAACTGTGAAAGAAATCATAGTTCCTTTTTCACCATATGATATTGCAGCAGTATAATTGGTTTCTCCTGAACGATCAAAGATAAGTGTATTTCCGTTGGATGATGCATTTTCACATCCAAGATCACTGATTAAATCGATTAAATACTGAGTTCGTGGTGCAGGGATTGCTAATCCATTAAGTACTAACTGCCATAAAAACTGATCTGCGGTTATGTTAGGAAATGTAAAACCCGAGAGCTGAATTACCAAATTTCCATTAAGTTCAGCTGCTACGGTATTGTAATCATCCAATATGGTTTTTACATCCAAAGGATTCTTAAATATTAGTACCCCTTCATTGTAACTAGGTTGTTCTTCATGAGCGCCTTCTGTGAAGTTCCATACAGCACGGATTCCATACCAAAGATTATATGTATTCGTATAATTTTCATTTATCGTGGTTGCATTAAATCCCTCAGAATTCATGATATTTAAAAGCACTATTATTTCTTCTACGCTAAAATATTCAGCCATAAATAAAGACGTTAAAATATCAAAAACTTCCCAAGTTATATAATTCCAACCAAGTATAGTAGTTCTACTTTTTGCACCTGTAATGTTAGTATCACCTTCAAACCACTGGCTTGGATCCGTAGAGGAATTAACTGTAGATTTCCATGCAGCAGCATCATATTGATTTACGATTAGTTCATCTGTTCCCTTTGCTAGAGTTAATTGATAATTGGTGCTCGCAGAAATTGATGTTGTAAAAATTCCGAATATTAATATCCCGAACATAATCAAGCTCAATAAACTTGATTTTGTGCTATTTTTAATTCTCATCTTATAGTTGCCTCCGTTTGAATAGTACTGCTGCTAATATAAGGAAAATAACTATATTTACCAGTAACAAGGTAATTCCCATAAAAACTGTAGGTGTCACCCATTGACCGAATGAAAACTCTCCTCCCGGACCAAAAGGGCCACCACCGCTACCACTAAATGAAAATTCAACATATCGTGGATCTGGAAATGGATTACTAAGAATTCCTGTGATCAACGAACCTAAATATACCAAAGAATACAGAGGTTCAAAACTATCAGCTAAGATAAATGAAACTATCTGATCAGATATATTTAATCCAATTAGAAGGATCACCAAAGTTGTTATAATTGTAAGATTTACACTTCGCATAAATGAACTAAAAAAGGTGACAAAGCTACTTAAGGCAATAACGTATAGTAGAGCGATCCCATATGAATAAAATAACCTAATATTAATAGGACCACTATAGTAGAAATATCCTAGGAGTCCAAGTATAAAATAATAAATAGAGATTATACTAACAACGAGTATTAAATTACCGATATACTTACCTATTATTAATTTATATTTATTGATCTTAGGGAAAACGATAAATCCTGTTTTCTTATCAAATTCAGAGCAAATTATTCCTGAAAAAAATAAACAAGCGGCAAATAGAGTTAAGAAAGAAATAAATTGCAATCCCGTCTCAAAAAATTCTGCTTGTGTATTAGATAAAAGATATGAGGGTATAATCGGTAAGATATATCCCAGTAAAAAACCTACTAATATAGTTATTGCCGAAAAGAAATAAAACTTCTTCTTTTGCTTTTTTAATTCAAATACTATCGTATATAATACCGGTTTTATCCCAATATGAGTATTCATTCTCTCTGCCATCTTTTATGCACCCTCCTCTTTTTTTTCATTATCTTTTACCATTTCTGCATACACTCTCTCTAGTTGGGACGTTTTAGGTTGAGTAAATGAGATCACCGTAAAATCTGATTCAAACTCTCTAATTAGAATTTTTAATATTTCTCCTTTAGATTCAACTTTACCATCAAAGAATATTTTTAATCCTTGATGCTCAGGGAAATATTTTATGGGTATTTTTGAGATTTTTGGATCCAAGTTCTTATCTAAATATGGATTAAGTTTGTTGGTTAATCTTGTTAGCAAGAAATCTAATTCATTTGCGTTAAGAGGATTTAGTAAAACTGCATTTAACTCACTAGTTTTTAAAGTTAAAGCTAAGTTTTCTACAGTGTCAAATCCGATTATTTCCCCTAAATTGATTAAAGCAATTTTATCACATACTTCAGATATTTCGTATAACATGTGTGATGCGACAAATATAGTTTTACCTAAGGCTTGAAGCTCTCTAATGTACTTCCTTATTTCAACTCGAGCTAGAGGATCTAAACCTGTTTGAGGTTCATCCAATATTATAATTTCCGGATCATGAATGATCGCTTGAATAATTCCTAACTTCTGTGTCATCCCCTTTGAAAATTTTTTGACTTTCTCATGTTTCCAATCAGAAAGTTTAAACAATTTTAATAATTCGTCTATTCTTTCATTTATTTTTTCTTTCGGATATTTTTGAAGATGTGCAAAATATCTAAGGAGCTGATTGGCAGTCATATTATAGAAATTAGGAATGTCAATTAAAAATCCTATCTGGGTTACAGTACTAGATACATTTTGTAAGTCCTCTAAGTCGCTATGATTTGTACGGATTAAGATCCTCCCTGAGTTTGGTCTCAATATCTTTGCAATCATTTTGATAGTGGTTGTTTTTCCAGCACCGTTAGGCCCTACTAGTCCAATTGTCTCACCTCTGCATACTTCAAGATTAATCTCGTTTACAGCGGTAAAGTTTCCGAATTTTTTTGTTAAATTTTCTAGTTTCAGTATAACGTCTGACATTTTTTTCATTTATTGATTTTACTTTCCTTTTAAATTTAGTTATCAGATTCTAATTCTGAAATATTTTTATCGATGTCTTTTAAACGTTGAGATAAATGTTCAATCTGTTTACTAATGAACAATTTATGGAGATTTAACATTTCTAGTTGTTCTTTTGTTGGTATTTCTTTTATCCTCTCCATAAAATCCTCTTTAAATGACCCTATAAAAGGTCCTTTCATTGGTAATCCCCCTTTCAAAGCCTTTTGAAAGGAAGGACCGTTTAAAATAAAATTTTGAATATTATCCTCTAGGAATTCGTCCGTATCTTCAGAAGTAGAGAAAATAATTGTCCTCATCGATTCTCTCATTTCTCGTTCCTTCTTTAACATCAACTCTAAGGTTTCTTTACCTTTTTCTGTAAGTTCATACACTTTTTTTGAATCATCTTGATCTTTAGTTTCTTGTTGCTTTATCAATGCTTTATCTCTTAAATCTTTAAGTACAGTGTATATAGTTGAGTCTGTAGGTGTCCAAAAACCTAATGTACGTTGTTCAATCAGCTTTTTGATTTGATAACCATGCGATGGTTCTTTATTTAAGACTAAAAGCGCAAAAATGTTAACAAAACCTTTTTTCATGGTTCTCTCGAAGTTATCTGCTATATTTTCAACCATAAATTTCAACTTTTACCATCATATTACGTTTATCGATACATCGACAACAATTGTAATATAACGGTTACCGAAGTATTTAAACTTTGATATTCTATTAAATTAGAAAGAAGTTAAAACCGATACTCAGATTTTAATTAATGTTTTCTTCAACTTCTTCGATTTGTTGAAGTTTCAACATCCCTTTTTTTTCTATCTTCAATGCTATAGCTCCTGCTAAAATGCTAATACCTGCTTTCACAGAGGCGCGGATTCCTAGTTTATCGTGCATTAACTTAAGTAACACACCTAAAATAACGTTAAATGCCGCTACAGTGACCCAAATAGACCATAAAGCATTTAATTGGCCAATGAAGAGCACGAGAAGAACATTATGCCCGAGAAAAATTGTAAATGAGTAAAAAGAATAGAAATAAAGGTACCTGTAGCTCTTTTTAGTTTTTATAACTTCAAATATTTCCATTACGATAAGTACCGATAGCGTGGCTATAATTATACCTAAAGCATATAGAACGGAGGATATCGAATTAAACATTATAAAATTTGGATATTGATACAACACCCCAAGAATAAAAACAAATATTCCTATAAAGAAAGTATATAAAAGTGCTCTATGTGTAATCAAAAAATCCTTCTTCTTATGATTGTTCGCATTCCTCAAGTCAAAAATGTACTCTCCTACAACTGAGCCGATAAGAACAATACCGTAATAATTCAAAATAACATATGTATCTATAGGATTAAAAAAAATGTGGTAAGCAATCCCATAAAAATTGAGTTGTCCATTGTACGGTGAAAGTAGAGTTAATAAAACCTGGTTCAATAAAATTGCAATACCAGCTGTACTCAACCTAAGTATTTTAGACTTATTTAGAAAAGGCCATGCTAATAAAAGTGATATTCCAATTGTTTGTAATGCATTCCAACTCCAAATATCTGCTAAATCTCCACCACCGAATACCATGGTTACTCCAAAATTGAAAAAAAGAGCAATTATTAATATGAATAAGGCTCGTAAGAGATAAGCATTTCTCATAGTATTCAGTTTCAATTTCTGTGTTTGGAGATTATTCTTATAAGCTAATGTAGAACTCACACCAGAGATAAAAAGGAAACCAGTAGCGCCAAGAGGTGCAAGAAAAGCATATAACCAATATTTTAACCAAAAGTCTTCAGGTCTTATCCAAAACTGAAGCATATGCCCATATACCATAATCCAAATGGAGGCACCTCTCAGAACATCAATACTCTTAATCCGCGACAAATTCCTAAAAAAAATGGTGTTTGTGATTAATAATTTATATTGTTAAAGAAATATATAACGATTGATAAAAAAGGAATTTTCGTGTGGTATGTTAA
>JBHLOF010000120.1:0-11037 GCA_048940805.1 Promethearchaeota archaeon | reverse complement strand
ACTAGAGCTGCTCCCGCAGCATATACTTCTTCAACTTCGCATCCCGTTTGAAATCGTACCATATCCCAATCGTGTATAGTCATGTCAAAAAACATCCCTCCTGAACTTTTAAGATACTCAATTGAGGCGAGAGCTGGATCCCGAGCAGTCACTTTAACGATTTGAGGAGTCCCAATTTGTCCAGAACTGACAAGATCTCTAACCCTTTTGAAGTTTTTATCAAATCGTCTATTAAATCCAATCATTAGTTTAATTCCTTCGTTTTTCACAATTTCAAGGGTTTTTTTAATTTTTTTCAAATCGGTATCAATAGGTTTCTCACAAAAAACGTCTTTTTTCAATTGAGCTGCTTTTTGGATGAATTCAACATGGGTGTTGGTTGATGAGGCAATCACTACCGCATCAATCTCAGGGTCATTAAATATATCATCAGAGTTGGGAATGAGTTGAGGAATCCCTACCTTCTCTGCCCATTCCTTCATATCGTCATCAATGCTAATATCAGCTACTATCTTAAGTTTCAGACCTGGTACATTATGAATTATGTTTTCAATGTGTATTTTTCCCATTCTACCGGCGCCTATTACTCCCACATTAAATGTAGTTCCCATAGTATATCATTTTCAAACGTTTATTCTTAATTAAATTTTAGATCATAAGAAATTTTCTTTTGAGAAGTAAGAATTAAAGATTTAAATTTGATTAAGTCTAAATTGATTTAATTATTTAAAAATTTATAAACACTCAATAAAAGGATTAGCATAATGACTGAAACAAATATACAAGTGTACAGTTATAGATGGATTGAACTAATATTATTTATGTTTGTGAATATAACATTACAGATGCTTTGGATAAGTTTTGCAGCAGTTACAATTGAATCTACTATTTATTATGGTGTAGATGAGTTATTAATATTACTTTTATCAATGTCGTTCATGATTGTTTATATTCCAATAACCTTTCTCGCCTCATGGATGATTGATAAATATGAATTTAAAATTGGAGCAGGTATAGGAGCTATATTAGCCGCTATTTTTGGTTTCTTAAGATTTTTTGCGTTTACTAATTACACCTTAGTTCTAATATTCCAAATTGGAATCGGTATTAGCCAACCGTTCATCTTAAATAGTATAACAAAGTTATCATCGAATTGGTTTCCAGAATCAGAACGTACCACTGCTACAGGATTATCTCTCATTTCTCAGTTTTTAGGAATTGCCTTCGGTATATTAATTACCCCAATTCTTGTTCCTGGAAATGATTTAGGTCTAATGCTATTAATATATGGAATTATTGCAATAATTTCCGGCATTTTATTTTTAATTTTTGCTAAAGATAAGCCCCCTTCTCCACCATCAGAACTAATTTCAAGTGAAAAAGTGTTTATGTCTAAGGGACTAAAACAGCTATTTACCAATAAGCAATTTTTGATTCTAGTTATAATATTTTTTATCGGTTTAGGAACATTTAATATGATTACTTCCTATATCGAATTAATTATTATTCCTAGAGGGTATGGAGCAGGGGAAGCTGGCATTTTGGGAGGATTAATGTTACTTGGTGGAATTATTGGTGCAATTGTAATGTCTGCTTTATCTGATAAATTCAAAAAACGAAAAATCCTAATTATTATCTCAATTTTAATAGCTGTTATTTCGCTATTTATTCTTAGCTTTACGAGCGATATAACTTTATTATATCTCTCAAGCTTCTTACTAGGATTTGGAATTCTCTCTGCTGGACCTGTTGCTCTCGAATTTGCTGTAGAACAAACAAGACCTGTCCCAGAGTCATCTTCAAATGGCATCTTGATGATGATTGGGCAAGTTGGTGGCATACTTTTTATTCTTGGTTTGGTGGATTTTACGCTCAATGGAGATTATTTTCCGGCGCTACTTCTACTAGCAATATTAATGGTTGCAGTACTTATTTTAGTATTTTTTCTGATTGAGAAAAAACGCGAAACAAATTAATTAACAATTCTATATTTTTTCTATTTCTTTTATTCAACAAAACTTTTTATATCACTTTATTCTATTTTTCGTTATTCCTTAATTAATGGAGATTTAAATCAATGGAAGAAAATAATCGAGAAGAAAATAAGGAAGAAGAAGAGGGAGAAGAAGTCGATATAAAAGATCTTGAGATGGAAAAGGAAAAAGTAAAGAAAGAGCAGGAAATTACCACAAAAAGGAAAAAAGCTTTTTCTTTAAATCAATCAAAAGATTCTCTTGGAGAGGATCAGGAATGGGGCAATTTTCGAATAAGATCCACGAATTCTATTGAAATTTTAGACAATGAATCATATTATAGAACTCCTATAACAAATATTATTGAAAGCGACACGGGGTATTTATTTCTTGTTGAATTACCCGGTTTGGATAAAAGACATGTTAACATCACACTTCAAGAAGATGTTCTAGAAATTTTAGGTGATAAGGCTTTAAAGTATAAAGAAGATAAAGACGAGAAAAAAAAGAAGGAGAAAAAGGAAGATAAAGACAAAGATAAAAAAGATAAAGATAAGGATAAACATAAGGAGAAGAAGGATAAGAAAAAGGAAAAACATACAGACATTGAAGGAGAATATTTAAGAAGAGAATTTAGATCCGCTAGTTATTATCGGAGTTTTATCCTCCCTAAAGAAATTAATTCTGAAGGAATTGAAGCAAATTTTAAAAATGGAATTCTAAGGCTAATAATACCCAAAAAAACTGCTGAAACCACAGATAAAAAAAAAATTGAAATAAAATAATTTTTTTATACAATTCCTATTTTTTAAAAAAGGAAAAGAAAAGATTTTTTAGATTTTCGCTCCACAATATGCGCAGTATTGCGCAGATTCTTTGGTAATTGGAGTGCCACAGTTTGAACAGAATTTTGCTTGTTCTCCGGAAACTACTTCCTTTTCTGGTGGTAGTAAATGCTTAACCTGACCAGTTTGAGAATTAAATTTTGCGCGTAGTTGACCCGAAGCTTTTAAATCTAAAACTATTGCATTAACATCTTTTATTGTAATTCCAGTACTTTTACTGACATCTTCTACGGTAATTTCTGGATTTTCTTGAAATTCAGTTAGTACTATATTTCTCAATTTATTTCTATTTGTTAACGCATAGATTTGCCCGATTAAAATTGCTAACCCGATTCCCGTTGATATAAAAGCCCACCATTCCCAACCATTCCCCCAGTTTATAAAGCCGTTAATCCCCCACCATATAAACGCACCGGCTATAATAAGAGTGCAAATTGAGAATCCGTCCGAATATTGATTTTTCTCATATTTCATGAAAATTTTACTCCTTTTTGTAGTTCAGTATTGTTAAGATTTAGTTCTAATAAGTAATATGTTTGATATTATAAATTTATCGTCAAACAGATATATTATCTTTACCTGAAGATAATTAAAAACTAAGCTCTTTTAATTAGTTATAATACATTTGTTAATAACTTCAAAAATAGAGGAAAAATCAACCTGATCTTCCATAAGTAATATAACAATTCTGGTAAGAATTTTAATAGAGAGAACATAAAAGTTATCTGAATGAATTACCGTAAAATCAGGAGAATGTACTCCAATCTCAGTAGTAATTTCTTCTGCTAACTCGTATAACTGAGAGATATTTAGCCCTATTGATGTTTTGTTGAATTCTTGATTGATATATGACTTAATAACTGCCCCATTTTCAGAAGTTATCAATATGAAATATAACCCACTACCTAGTTCTTTTACTAGAGTATCCAATACCAAGTCAACTTCTAGAGTTGCAGTCATTGTTATATAATTTAATGGTCTGTTTATATATAATTTTCGGTGAAAATTATTATTTTGATTCAAATTCTCAGTAAATTATCATATTTCTTATATTAAAACTAATTCTTTCTTTTAAGACCCATTAGATCTCAAAATATTGGTCTATGACAGTGTCGAAATTGTAAAAGGGGGTTAGATCTCCTTTAAAATTAGTAATATAAGGATTGTAATATCGCTCTATAAATTTATCTAATACAATATGAATATATTTATTAAAATTTTCTGAGGTTTCATTTTTTTCAACAAAGTAAGCAAAAATGACGTTATTCTTGACATTGACGTAGAAATGATGACTCCCAAGATTGATATCCTCAAGTTGCAACTCAGGATCATCACCACTAATAAGATCTTTTGAATAAATTAAAATTGCTGAGATGAAACCTGCAATTTGAAAAATATTTTTGGAAATCTTCTCCATGTTCTTTCTCACACGAGAAAAATAGAGTAGTCCTGTCTTATCTAACGCCAGAAAGCCTATTAGACCTCGTTCTCGAGGAGACTTTACAGAATTAATTATGATTTTTTTTATCTTCAGATTGGTTGTATTGATCCCTATCCTTTCAAAAATCGTTTTTGTTACTTCATCTAATTTTGAATAATCTGATATTCCTTTTTCACTATTAACAAAAAGTGCGATAATCGTGTCAAAATTGTGCGTTGTCGAGTAGAGTAAATAAGCATTTAAATCTCCAACAAAATCCCTTACTGTTCCTTCTTGATTATTAATAATTTTACTCCTAACTGAATTTATAATACTATAAATAAGTGAATAGTCTAATCCATTCTGAAAAAGGATCTCAAACTCTCCACTTTTTGTCATCCTCAAAACACAAGCTCCTTGAATTTGCATGACTTTTGATGATTCTTTAAACTCTCGAGAATTTTGTTCTGAATTTATCATATAATTAGTAAATTCTTTATGTGAATAGACAATAATTTGACTTTTTTTGCACCTATTGTACTAATAATTTGGTGCATATTTATGTTTTTGGTAATAATTTGTTGTGTACAAATTTTTGTTATAAAAAATGAAGTAAGTAGAAAAAGTTTTATTTCTATTTCTTCTCGATGAATTTAAATATAACATCAAAATCAGATAAGTTAAATGGTTTTAAAATCGAACCTGCTGCTCCTAGTTCTATAACTTTTTTCTCGACTTCTACACTTGGGATAGCAGTGAGAAAGTATACTGGAATATCTTTCAAATTATCTTTACTCTTCATTTCTTTTAGAATGTCATACCCATCAATATCTGGAAGAATTATATCAAGCAATACTAATTTTGGTTTATACCTTCTTATTTCTTGTAAGCCTTTTAATCCGCTCAAGATCCCTTTGCTAGAAACCCCTAATGAATCAAAATAACTTGTTAGTAAATTGACCGTTTCAACATCATCCTCTATCAATAACAAATCATAGTCAACAGCTTCATCTTCATCAGCTTCTTCCTTCTCGGGCTCAAACCGATCAAGATATTCTACGATTTTATTCTCGAGGATTGCACATTGGTTTAAGACATTTTTTAAAGTGGAGAGGATATTAGCATCTAATGAATCTCCAGAGGTTTCAATAATCAATTGTAAATAACCCTTAATTGAAGTTAAAGGTTCCTTCAAACCATGAGAAAGACTAGTAATATCAAGTCCTTTACATTGAATATAAAAACTCAATGCTTCTCGTATTAATTTAGATAGGGTTGTAAAATCATTGTTTTTAGCAAATCTTTGCCAATATTCCTTTACATCTTTATCTACATATAAAGAAATTCGTTCTTTCTCTTGATCATTATCAGAAATGTGTCTCACCAAAGGATTCAATTAATAAAATTACAAATTTTTATACTTTTTTTACATATTTATACTATTTTTCACATATTTATAATTATTTATAAAACAAAAATAAAAAAAAAGCTTATCTAAAAATAGATAAGTATAAAACTTCAAAAAATTCTAGGTTTAATCTTCAGTATTTAATGAATTTTTTAAATCTTCTGCTAATGTTCCTAATTTATGTGCAGTTGCAGTTACTTCTTCCATTGAAGCAGTTTGTTGTTCTGCAGACGCACTTATTCCTTCCATCGAACCGAAAGAATTATTAATCTTGTCGATGACATTTCTTATCTTATCATTAGTTTCGCGAACTGCTGATTTTGATTCTTCAGCGAGTTTTCTTACCTCATCAGCAACTACGGCAAAACCTCTCCCTTGCTCACCTGCTCTCCCCGCCTCGATACTAGCATTTAATGCTAATAGATTCGTTTGATCAGAAATATTGGTTATAATACCCATAACATTACTGATATCATTTGTTGCCCTTACCATTTCTTGAGTTTCCATTGTCATATTTTGACTAGATGATGCTATTTCTTCTGATGCGGCATTCACTTCGCTAGCACTCGCGGCTAGTTCATTTGCAATATTGGCTACGTTTATACTAGCATTAGATGCAGCGTCAATCATTGATTTCATTTTTTCAGTGTTTTTTTCAAGCTTTTGCTCAAGGAAGGGAATCACCGCAAAAAACAATGCTGAAACTCCAACAAATAAACCAAAACTTTCAGCAAAGGCATCAGCATAGTCGGGATCCCATAGCAACCATTTATCAAGAAGATTTCCTATTGTATATAATCCCCCACCAAAGAGAGAAAATACATAGATAGCGTTAGTTGGAGTTCTCTTCTTGTAATAAATAAATACTGCGATCATTGCCGCGATAAAAAAGAAGATCATTCCTACTAAATTAAATCCTCCATCCCTAAAATCAACAGGATCTATTTGAGCTAACATTTATTTCTTCACCATCCCTTGACTTATATGCTTTATATTGGGCTTAGATTGTCTCAAAATTTTTGTATATAACTCATAGATAGCCGCAACAAACATCAATATCCCTGCGACCATTGCAAAGAAGTGCTCCAAGAAGTTAAATTCATCTGGTGCGATGAACGCTTCTAAGTTTGTCGATAAGAAAGTCATAAAGAGAGCATAATACCCCGGCATCCATTTCATAATATCCCTTCTTTTTTTTAAAAGATACGGAGAGAAGGCAACAGGTATTGATAAGATTATTAATACTATCAATTCATTAATTTCTAAACTTGGCATTTATCTAGCTCCTTTATAATATGTTTTCTAACAATCATATCTTCAATTTTGATTGAAGACTCAATTTTATAAATAATACAAGAAATGGTATATAAATATTACAATTTGCATAAATGTTCTTATTGTCGCAAAGATATTTATCAAATCTCTTACTTTTTACATAATAGCATACCCTAGTCAAGTGTGTGGCATCTGAATGTATTGTAGAAAAACATATAAAAACAGCTCAATTTCAGGAGAATTCTAGTTCATCATTATTGGCATACATAAAAAACAAAAAATTATAAATGAACACTTTTTAATTAAATTTATGTAAAAATTATTAAATATATGTAAAAATAAAAAAATTTTGGTACTTACCAAAATACTTTATAGTAAAAAAGATCGGTTTTCTAAATGGAAAAATTGCATCAAACAATAAAACGTAATCCCAAGGAATCTTCTATTTTTACTGAGAACCAAGAAAAGTTAAAACAAGAATTATTGGACTTAAAAGAGAAGTATGAAGTACTTTTTAATAATGCAACCAGTGGTATTGCATATCATAAAATTTTATATTCCTCTGATAATCAACCAATAAATTATATTATTACTGATGTAAATCCTCAATATGAGGCTATTCTGTATATCAAAAAAGCTGATGTTATTAATAAAACAGCTACAGAAGTATATAATGTTGAAACACCACCTTATCTCGACATTTATTCAAAAGTAGCAGAAACACAAAAATCGCAATCTTTTGAAGCTTATTTTGAACCCATGGATATGTATTTCAAAATCTCAGTAATTTCTCGGAGAAAAGGTGAATTTATTACAGTTTTTGATGATATCTCAGAGCAAAAAAAATCCAATCAAAGATTGAGAGAATCTGAGGAAAAATTCAGAACTATTGCTGAACAATCTTTCATGGGAATAATGATCGTTCAAGATGCTGAATTGAAATATTTAAATAAAGCTATGTCACTCATCACTGGTTACCCTGTCGAAGAAATGTTATCCTGGACAGATAAAGATTACATAAAAATGATACATCCTGAGGATTTAAACCATATACTCGCACGCTTAAGAAGCAATAAAGATGCTACTATGGGTCCCTTTTCTCACAATTCATTTCGTATAGTGAACAAAGACGGAGAGATAAGATGGTTAGAGGATTACACTAGGAAGATTATTTACCAAGGGAGACCAGCAAATTTGATCTCTATAATTGATGCTACCGATAAAAAAGAGGCAGAAAGACTTATTCTTGAAGAAAACAAGACCTTAATTGAACTTAATAAGATGAGAAAAGACATTATCACTAGAGTTTCTCATGAACTGAAAACTCCTTTAACCTCTATTTATGGTGCTTCTCAAATCCTTTTAAAACATCTAAACCTACAAATTGATGAAGAGGCACTCAATTTCATCGAAATTTTTCATCGAGGAGCTATAAGATTAAAAAAGCTAGTTGAAAATTTAATTGATGCTTCAAGAATTGAATATGGAAAACTTGAATTGAATATTCGACCGCATGATCTAGTCCCAATCATTAAGGAATGTATAGAAGAAATGAGTTATCTCCTTGATAATCGTAATCAGCTGTTAATTTCAACAATGCCCAAAAAAATGGAAGTTAATGTGGATAAGATTAGAATTCAACAGGTAATAACAAACCTTCTCTCAAATGCTATTAAAAACACCCCTATAGATGGTAGTATTTACATTGAACTTATTCATAATTTTAAATTTTATGATATTCGGATAAGAGATACGGGAATAGGATTAACAGAAAAAGAAAAAGAGCTTCTCTTCCAAAAATTCGGTAAAATTGAAAGATATGGTATGGATATGGGAGTAGATATCGAAGGATCTGGCATAGGTTTATATATTTCTAGGGAAATAGTTGAATTACATGGAGGTCAAATTATTGTCGAGTCTGAAGGCAGGAATCAAGGAGCGTCATTTACGGTAAGACTTTTTAAAAATCTTTAAAATTTTAAAAGAATGGGCCTAGCAGGATTCGAACCTGCGACTTTGGGTTCAATAGATACATCCATTGAAAATCCCAGTCCGAAGCCGGGCACCCTATCCAGACTAGATTATAGGCCCAATGCTAATATCTTTTATGGTCCTTAGAGCTTACTAACAAAAAATATTGTTGACTTGGTTATAATATTTTCATTTATTATTTCAAAAAAACATTTGCTATGAAGAATATCAAAATTTTTTTATAATATGAATGAGAAGTAGTCTAAAAAACAGTTTAATGGACTCCATTTTTTATAAACTTCAAAAATAACCTAAATATTTTGTTAAACCGTAAGCCTTCACTTAGATTGCCATCTACCTTGATTTTACCTTTCATGAACGCGTCAGTTCCTTCCATTTCGCGCTTGAGGATTTTGACAAAAATATCTTTCTTGTACCTAACTCTAAAAGCTGCATTAATATTGATTCCTTTTTTGTAAGTGATTGAACCATTAGATACTTTAAACCAGAAATTATAGTTTATATCATCGATGAAAATTTGATAAATATCATCATATTCTAGAATTTCTTCTCTAAGTTCATCAGTTTCCTTAATTAAATTTACAACAAAACTTATGACTCTGTCTAGTATGGAAATAAATTCTTCCTCATTATTTTCTAATTCGTGGAGTGCCGAACTGAAACTTTTTGAGTTAAGCATATATAATTGGGGCAGAATACCGTATAAATAATATTATTATACCTAAAAATTCCTTATTATCTACATTATCTTTTAGGAATTTAAATGTTTCTATTAATAGTTTTGATGTCCAAATCCGTTCTTAAGGCAAAATTTTTATATTTTTCTTGATTTCAATTTGTAGAGAAAAAACTTAAAATGCCCACAATTTAAATGCCCACATTTTGACGCAGCAAGCCTGCCCAAGTGTGAAAGTGTAGCCCGGTCTAGCATTCGGGACTGTCACTCCTGCGACGCGGGTTCAAATCCCGCTGTGGGCGCCATTTTAAATTAAAATTACTTATTCCTTATATCTAATTAAAATAATATTTAATCTGAAGTTCTTATCCTCGGATAAACCCCCAAATTATTAGTCTAAATTTTATGGTGACAATATGAGACCCTACTTGATATAAATGAAGTTGAGACAGGTCTTTAAATTAACAACTGTTTAAAGTGGTATTAATTTGGAATTAAAAGATTTAGTAAGTTAGAATCCATTGATTTTTTTTCGAAAGCGACACAAATATAACCTTTTTATACTAATAAATCCTTTTTATATTGTTATTTTAAAGAATATTCATGCAAATATTCCTTTATAATTCTTAAAAAAAATTTTAAAAAGGTTGAAAATAAAATGGTTGATGAATCATTATTAAGAGAAATTAAAGCATCTCAAGAAAAGGGTGCAACTAGTGCAACACCCGATGATGTGGTTAAAACCTTCGAGTTTATCAAGGCAATCTCCGTAGAGAATGAAGACTTGAAAGAAGAACTCGAAGATATGGATATCGCAATACAGCTAGTTATCAGTGATGCTGATAAAAAATATTATCTCACGGTTAAAGAAGGAGATTTGGACTTCGGTGAAGGAGATGTAGATAATCCTTCATTCACAATGTCTGCAACTCTTGAAGTAGGTGCAGGAATATTAATGGGCGAAGTAGATGCTACAAGTGCTTATATGGCAGGCGATATTACGGTAGAAGGGAACCTCCAAGATGCAATGGCCTTTCAAGAGATAATAGAGCTTGCCCTTGAGGCTTACGAGGATCTCATTGAAGATCTATAAATACCTGCTGATTATAAGCAACCTAAGAGACTTTGAAACACCCTCTTTTTTTTATTATAATCTAATTTTTTATTTTTTCACATCTCATATCGAACTTAAATAGATCTCCATCTTTGATCCAAAATACTTTTATATTATTTGGGTTTTTAACATCATTCATAAAATGTATTGACGAAAATGCATAAGATTAAATCTTTGAATTTTTATTATGATGTTATCTAGGATATGTAGACATAAATGGGAGTTTTACCAGAGAGATGATTATGAATCAACTATTAGAAGCTACTAGTAATCTTATAGAACAGCAATTCAAGATACCTGGTAAAGATATAATTATTGGTAGAACTCCAGATAT
>JBHLOF010000020.1:0-45563 GCA_048940805.1 Promethearchaeota archaeon | reverse complement strand
CGAATAAGAGTCCATATTGAGTAAGGTCTTCTTTCAAATAGTCTTATTCTACAATTTTCCTTTTTTTTTGATTTTTTAACAAAAAGAAAAGTTGATTTGATTAATTTTTAGAAATTATATTTCAATCTTACTATTTAATGAATCTCGAGAAACTTTTTAAGATTCTTTTCTTTAATAAAAGTTTTAATAAAATTCCGATTTAATACATTCAAAGATAGGCTCTTTTTAAAAGTGAAAGTATTGAACTCTATAGAACGTGTAAAAGCCGCTCTCAATTTTAAAGGCCCAGATAAAGTTCCAGTTTGGAACTTTGGAAATGGGGATGTTTATTCCCTTTTTCCTTTACCATCTAAAAATTGGCAACCAGGACATTATGAGAATGAAGAAGGTCTGTTTCCTCATGTAAATGAATATTTAATAAGGTACGGATTATGGGAGTGGAAAAAGCCTGAATGGGCTAAAGATCCTAAATACAAAGATTGGTTAAGTTTACCAAGAGAAGAAATTGATGAGTTTGGAACCATATGGATTATAAGTGGTATTAATACGATGGGACACCCTGGAAGACCTTCATTAACTGATTACAGTAAAATGAACCAATATTTCAAGAAATACACTCCATATGTTGATGAGGAAAACCGATACTCCTATGTTATTGAGAGAAGCAAATTAAGAGCTAAAAATAAATATCGTATGTGTTCTTTTGGTCTTGGTCCATTTCAAATTGCAAGTCAAATGAGAGGGTTTAACGAATTTTTAGTAGATCACTATAAAAATAAAACAGAGCTCAAGAAACTTTTGAAATATATAACAGATATTTATGTAGAATCTGAAAAAATGTGGGTTGAATATGGAGCAGATCCTCATGGTTTTGTATTTTATGACGACTTAGGGGAACAACAAGGACCATTTTTCAGCCCGAAGTTATTCAAAGAAATATATTCTGATGTTTATAAGCCACTAATTGACACAGCACACGATTTAGGTTGTGATTTCCATTTACATTGTTGTGGTAAAATAGATCCACTAATCCCCTCATTAATCGAATGGGGATTAGATGCTTTAGAACTTGATAGTCCTCGTATGACGGGTTACCCCGAATTGAGTCAATTTCGCGGAAAAATAATGATGTGGGGCTGTATCAATATTCAATCAATCTATACATTAGGAACACCGGAAGAATGTGAGAGAGAAGTGTGGCATATGGTACGTAATCTTGGAACTCGTGAAGGTGGATTTGGGGCATATTTCTATCCTCAAGTAGATCATATTCAAGCCCCAACATCAAATATCAACGCCTTCACTTCTGGTTTAGAAAAATATGGTGTATATGCGAACATTCCCGACCATTGGTGGACATATCCCGTTGCAAAGCAATGGAGAGACAATGAAGTTCCTCCGTTACCTTTATAAATTATATTCATACTCTTGATCATATTATTAGTAATAATCATAGAAAGGAATATGAAAAAAGTCTTTAAAGCAAGAATACTTCTTTGGTTTAATAGCTACTAGAATAGATACCAAAATGAATGAGATTATCTCCGATCTTGGAATTGTAGGAATTACATACTTTTACGTTTTACTGACCATTTTTATTCCCCTAATACTATATAAAAAACAAAAGATTTCGAAATTTATTGCTCGAAAAACCGTGCATCTATCAGCTGGTCTCGCCATTATAAGCTCCCCTTTTTATTTTTGGCATTTTTGGCCGACCATAATTGCAGGGACCCTCACTTTATTAGTATTCTTTAGTTCTAAAGACTCAAAAGTAAAACAGTTGAAAGATCTTTATGATGCAATATCAGAAGAACAGGAAGAAGGATTAGACAGAGCCTTTCTTCAAGGACCCTTTTTCTATTGTCTTTCAATTACATCCTTAGTTTTTATTTTTGGTCTTGTTGCACCTGAAAATTTTTATTTCCCAATCGCAGGAGTTTTAATAATGATAATATCCGATACGCTTGCTTCGGTTATTGGTAAACGGTGGGGAAAGATTAATATAGGGTTACCCTGGACAAATTCAAAAAGAACCTTAGAAGGATCTCTTACATTTTTCATAACAGCATTAATATTATGCTTTCTCTCATTTTTCCTATTTGGATTACTTATTCCCATCCAAGAACCATTATCTCTCATAACTATTTTCATCTACTCATTAATAACTAGTAGTATTGCCACGATTATAGAATTAATTTCCCCGAGCACCTATGATGATTTAACCGTTCCCTTAGGAAGTACTTTAATAATTTATCTTTTAACATTAATTTAATATAAAATATATTATTATGGAACATATAAAAAACTCTTTTGATGTTATTGTGATTGGAGCAGGCACCGGGGGTGCCATTGCGGCAAGATTTGCATCAAAAAATGGGTTAAATGTATGTTTAATAGACAGAAAACCAAAAAGCGAAATTGGTAATAAAATTTGTGGAGATGCTGTAGGAAACGAAATTTTTGGGTTATTAAATATAAATCACCCAAAAAATGAGGAATTATCTTGTCACATTAAGGGAGCAAAACTTTATTCTCCAAATCTCAAAAAGTGCCTGACGTTAATTGATCCAAAGCAAGCGGGCTATATTGTTAACAGATTGGAGTTCGGTCAACGTTTGTTAAACGAAGCTATTGATGCGGGAGTTAACCAGTTTTTAGATAATACTATGGCTCTAGATTTAATTTATAAAAATGGAATTGTTGCTGGACTAAAAGTTAAATTAGAAAATGGAGAAAAGGTTAATTTAGAGTCAAAAATCGTAATTGACGCAAGTGGATTCTACTCCCCCTTGCGAAAGCAGGTTAAAAGTTCAATAATCGAAAAAGATCTTTCAAGAGAAGACAGTATCCTATGTTATAGGGAGATTGTTGAATCTAAAGATATAGAGGTGCAAGATCCTGAGTATATCTCAATTATTCTTGATCAAGAAAAAGCCCCAGGAGGATACATATGGTATTTCCCAAAGAATCAATCTTCTGTTAATATAGGTTTGGGTGCTTTTATGGATTTTAAGGGAAAAGTAAAGGAGTTATACCAGAAATATGTCTTTCAAGAATATATCAAAACTTCAAAATTTAAGATAATTTCAACAGGTGGGGGTGTAGTTCCAGTACGTAGGCCTTTATGGTCGTGTACTGATAATGGAATAATACTTGTTGGTGATTCCGCCTGTCAAGTAAATCCGCTCCATGGTGGTGGAATTGATCCTTCAATGAGAGCAGGGTATCATGCTGCCAATTCAGCAACACGAGCAATTGAAAAGAGTGATTACTCTATCGATACGTTATGGGAATATAATCATCAAATTATGACTAGTTTTGGAGCTGAATTCGCAGCATTAGATTTATTGAGGATAGTGCTTCAAACTCTTTCAAATGATGACTTAAATTATGGATTAGAGCGTGATTTATTAACTGGGCAAGAAATATTAGAAATTTCTTCCAAGGGAGGATTAAATTTATCAATCATCGATATGGCTGTAAAGGCAATCAAAGGTATTTCTCGTCCCAATCTATTATTAGATTTGAATTTTCTCAGAATTAAAATGAATGAAATTAACAGATTATATAAGAACTTTCCAAATGGATTAGTTGGGTTTCCTGATTGGAAAGAGAAAGTAATAAGTATTTATGATAAAATAAAAAAAATGATTGTAAATTCTAAAAAAAAGTGATAAGGATATGGTGGATATTGTAATAGATGAGTATGTTGAAAAAAGTACGTATGAGTATATCATCAAAAAACTAAATAGTGAAGGAGCACTCCATTTTTCTCTAATCGATCCCGATCCCGTAAGACAAAGTCCAAACAAAGCCGCAAAAATGGCTAAGATTGCTCAAGAGGCAGGTACAGATGCTATATTAATAGGGGGGAGTACTATTTTTAATCAAGGGTTCGTAGATAAAACTATTCTTGCTGTAAAAAATGAAACTGACATACCAATAATTATCTTTCCCGGAGGAGTGAGTAATATTTCACACCATGCTGATGCTATTTTGTTTATGTCATTATTAAATTCTTCAGATCCTTATTTTATTGTTGGACAACAAGCTCTTGCGTCTTTTACAATTAAAAGCGCAAATTTAGAATATATACCAATGGCTTACTTAATAATTGAGCCAGGTGCTAGTGCAGGGTGGATTGGAAATGCCAAATTGCTGCCCAGAAACAAACCAAAATTAACAACTGCTTATGCTTTAGCTGCTGAAATGTACGGTTTTAAAATGGTCTATTTAGAAGCAGGATCGGGTAGTGAAAAGATTCCTATAGAACATATAGCAACATGTTCACAAATGCTAAATATTCCTATAATCGCAGGTGGTGGAGTTCAAAATAAAGAAGACGCAAGAGAATTTGTTGAAGCAGGAGCAGATATCATAGTTATGGGAACATATCTCGAAAACCATATACTAAAAGATAATGGTTCTTCTTTAAAATTAATTGTTAAGGAGATAAAGGAAGCAGGAAAATCGTGTAAGAAGAAATTTTCTACATAAAAAGATAACCTTTAAAACTAAATAATGAAATTTAGAGATATTGTTGAAATCCTAAGACCACTTAACGATGTAATGGGTAGTTTAAGTGTTATCATAGGGAGTTTAAATACTAGGATTGGAGTTGACATTTTTACTTTAATTTTTAATATCATATTAGGAGTTTTAACATACTTCTTTTTAGCGGGTGCCGGTAATATCATAAACGATTATTATGATATAGAAATCGATAAAATTAATCGTCCAGATAGACCTATACCGAGAGGAGCAATTTCCTTAAAACAAGCTAGGAATTTATGGATTATAACGGCATTTATTGGTATAACAATTGCAATTATTCATAATATATTATTTCAGATAATTTTTGTAAGTATTATTATAGCCGTGATAATGGCATTTATTGGATGGTTATACGCTGCATGGGGTAAGAAAAGTGGATTTATTGGAAATATAATTGTTAGTGCATCTTTTTCTATCGGCCTTATCTACGGAGCAATCTTAAATAATTCGAATATACCTTATTATATTTATTACTTCTTTTCAGCTGCATTTTTCGGATTATTATCTCGAGAAATTATAAAAGGGTGCGAAGATATTGAAGGAGATAAAAGAGAAGGAGTAAAAACTTTAGCAATAAGAATCGGTGTTAAAAATTCAACCTATATTGCTATGTTATGTGCCATTTTAGCAATGGTTTCTTATATTTTACCGTACTTTACTAACATTTTAAATCCCTTACTATTCTTAATATCTATGGCATTTGGTCTTATTGTCGTTTTTGTTGCTGTTATTCTAATGGCAAGAGGAAACCTTATGAAAGGGGATTTTAAAAAAATAAGTTTACTTCTGAAAATTGGGGCATATCTTGGGTTAATAGCGTTTCTCCTTGCTAGCATTAAATAAATCCAAAATGCCATTGAAATCTCGTTTTTCTATTAAAACTTTCAACTTCTGGTTGAATTTTTCGCTCAACATCCTATAAGGAAAAGTTTGGATTAATTTTCTAACTTGTGTTAACCCTAAATATTTTCTAGTATATTCAGCGTTAGAATATTTATAGGTAGTAAGAAATTCGCTGTCTAATTTTTCTCTAAAATATTCCAGTATAAAATTAAAATAATCTTTTAATAATATTTGTTCATGTTTCGATAATACAGGTTCTAAGAATATTTGAATAGGATGGGTCCTATAGGTATTTCCTGACACATATATTCCATCAACTTTATAATCCTCGGCAATAATTCCTAATCCAACTCTACCTTCTCTAGAACCAGTGTCAACAGTCCGAGTATATAATATATTTGATTTAACTCTATTTTTTAATCTCTCATTTACTTCAAGCTCTAATGAATCATACTTATTATTTCTATACTTATTAGCATCTATAACACGTATCTTATTCTTTCCAATATTATTTCTTACTATTTTTCTTGACAAATAATAAACAACACTTAAAGGGCTCTTAGTTCGGTGTATATCAAGAAATTCATCAAATTCAAAACCAGCTCGGTATTTATAATCTGGTTTGAGTAAATACTTCTTTTTGATTTGCCCACTATTTTTTTTAAATTTAATTCCCGTAAATTCAACATTCTCTTGTTTAGGAACTTTTTTTCTTTCAAAAAAACCAATACAGATATTAGTTCCTGTAAACTCAAATATCCTTGTTTCAAATATGATCATTTTATTAATATTATAGAATTTCAAGAAATCTTTCCGAAATTTATTTGAAACAGAAGCACCAAATAAAAAATTTGTAGGGATTATATAGATAAGGTTCTCTAGTTGATTTCTTAGATCATTAATCATTGCGATTTGGTATAAATCCTGATATCCATCATTAACACCTTCAAATAATTTCAAATATTTTTGTGTTTCTTTATGCTTTCGTATATATCCTAAATAAAGATAAGGTGGATTTGTTATATGGAATACAGAATTTGGGCCATTCTTCATAAAATCTGGTGATTGCTCTAAATTATCTCGTAGTTCTATATTTTGTGAAGCCACTTCTGGGGGAATACCATAATCTTCAGCTTTCTTAATGCATTTTTTTAGCATCTTTTCCTGAACATCAGATAAATACATATGAGTTTCAAAAAAGTTTATTCTTTCAGCGGAAGGGATTGAATTTAAGATTGGTAAAATTAAATTTCCTTCTCCGGCATATAAATCAACCCATTTATAACTCCAAAGCTTATTTTTAATCATTGGAAATATAAACTTCAAGAAGATATCACTTGAAGTCAAGTGAGCTCCATAAGACCTTCGATGAATATTTTCCTCCGATAATTCCTTTTTATTCCCCATAAAATGTAAATAGAATGTGTTGGTTTAGAAAATCAAATACTTCTATTAATAACTTATTCTGAATATGGTTTATGATTAATTGGATTATAATGGTATTTTTTCAGCTATATAATTTAGGGTACTTAAACGTCGAACAAATAATCACCACCAACTTGGTACTTCAATATGAGTAGTACTCACACTTCCTATTAATAATTTTTTGAGTCAAAAAGAGATAGTAAAAAAATTAAAAAAAAATAATTTCCTTATTTTTTATACTTTTCAAGTTTGTAAATCTTATTGAAGTTATCTAAGGTACTTAACACGACTATTGCGATTAGTAAACCTGCTATTCCCCTAAAAAGATCATAAAATCCTGGTGCCAGTCCAATATTTGTAAGAACTCCCGATGGCTGTTCAACCACTAATATCGGGAAAATATCTGGTCTATTCAACATTAGAACTATCACTGAAATTGATGCCAATTTCACACCAACAGTAAAGACATGAAGGATTTGATGAGCTAATGGTTGCCGATTACCGATTAATCCTCTGATTATATCTAGACTTCCTTCAACAATCATAAAAATTCCCGCAAATTGAAGATATAAGAGGAATAAACTGTCAATTAGATTAAAAATATAAGGGATTGGTTGTGCAATCAAAAATACACCAAAGATTAATCCTATAGAACCCCCGATTATTTCACCTATCGGCTTTATAAAGGGTTTTAAGGGCTTTTCTTTGTCAACAGCTCTCTCCGCCTCTTTTTCCCTCTTTTCTAGTTCTTTTTTAGACATGAAATCTTCTGGAAAATAACCTTCCATTGAAAGGACAACAAAAACTATGGTTATCACGGCAAACGCAATGAGCACTCCAATTTGAATACCAACGATTCCATCCCATATCGCCTCAAGATTTCCGAAAATTAAATTTACAACCTGAACAATCACTGTTATTAAAATAATTAATATCGCGACGCCACTTAAAACTCTTTTGTAATAAGGCCATAATTCTTCAGTGATATAAACTTTTGGTGTTCCTCGACGTTTGTATTCTTTGGCAATGCTCTCTGGTGTTCCCATTTGTTCAATTGCCGTACGGACAGTCAATAATGTGGGTTGACCCGATTGTGATAATTCTTCTGCCTTACTCCAAATATGGTCTTCAAGTTCAGCTAAAATCTCCTTATGTTCTTTTTTATCTTTTAACCATTCGGGTAATTTTTCCTTAACTTTCTTCAAATATTCATTTAAAGCAAAATTCATTTCATTTTCACTCATTTCTTAAACCTCGGTCTTTTAAATCTTTTTCTAAATTATATCCACATATAGTACAATATCTTAAATCTGAAATATTTGACAGATCAATCTTGTTTGCACACATAGGACAGAACAGATACTTTTCTTGCTTTAAATCAACCTTTACATCAAATAAAGGCGCGATCGCTTCAGTGAGTTTCGAGTAAAATCCAGCTAAGTGATTAAACACTTTTTTTCCATAGTCTGTCATGCGATAATATTTCTTTTTTCGCCCTGTTTCCTCTTTTCTTGAATCGATAATCTTATCTTGTTCCAATTTTCTGAGTATTGGGTAAAGAGTACCCTCCTCGATAACTAACATTTCATTTGTCTTTTCTGTAAGGTCTTTTAATATTTTATATCCATGAAGTTCATCTTCTTCAGCTTGCATCAAAATTGATAATATACAAAGAGAACTGACTCCCCTATTAATCTCTGTTTCTTGCTTTTCAACGTAATCTCTAAATTCGGGTGAATTAATCATTGCTTTAGAACCTAATTCTTTTACACGTTTTATCAAAATTTTCAACTCATATCAATTTATAGTATTCTATGAATACTATGTTATCAATAGTATTTAAGGTTTACTATTTTAAATTTAGTAAAAATTCTCTTAAGAATTAATAAATATAATAGGAATATCAATTAGGTAATTTTTTGTATGAATGACATTAATGATGCAGACAAGTTTGCTTCTAAGATTGCCAACCTTTTTGGTGTTAACTACGCTGCCAGAGATCCTATGGCTGGATTACATATTTTAATTCCGGGATACTAAATTCTTTTTTTTTAAAGCTTTATATTTTATTATATTCTATTAATTTCATAATCTAGTGAATTTATGAGTTTATTCGGGAGATGATGATAAATTTAACATCAGACTCGAAAGGTGCTAAAATCTTTCTCTTTCAAAAACTCTGGTATTTTTAAAAGATTGTTCCCATAAAGCCCTACTTTTTCTAAATGTTTGAGATTTTTAAGAGAATTTGGTAAGAATTTTAGCTTGTTATGATTTAACCAAAGAACCTTGAGATCCTTGAGGTTTCCTATAGATTCAGGTAGTTGTTCAATTTTATTTCCTTGAAGCTCGAGTCTTTCAAGACTTTTTAAATTCCCTATTGAATCTGGAATATTTACTAAATTGTTATTCCTAAGAACTAATAGTTCTAGTGATGTTAAATTACCGATACTATCCGGTAATTTATCTAGATTGCAATTAATTAGCCATATTATCTTTAATTTTGTTAATTTGCCTATAGTTTCAGGCAACACTACCTCATTATCTACTATGGCTATTTGAGTTATTCTTTTATTTTCTACTCCCAAGGTGCTGGAACAGTCATCCGTCTCGTAGGTCCAAAAAAACTGAAAATTATGATAAAGAGACATTCGTAATTCTTGTATAATTTCAGCGTCATTATCATCTAATATGGAAGAGATTTGTTGGTCTGTGGTTAAACATTTTAAATAATCTTCTTCAATTAAGTATTTTACTACTGATGGATAACCACTTTCTAAACGTTTGGCTATTTCTTCCGTAAAAACCCTTTTAGCTAAAGTGTCTCCGGCTTCCGTTAATCTTTTCAATAGAGGGAAGGCTAGATTTCTATGAAGCAATTTCGTGTTATAGGAATTTTCATACCAAACTTGTAAGTTGCTACAATGTCCCCAGAACTCGTCTTCATAAGTCATTAGAGAATAATCATTTCCTTTCTCTAGTGATAGATCTAATTTTACTTCAGCTTCATCAACAGACTCAATATTGTCAAATGAGCTTACATGATCAACAGCTATATCTAGTAGCAAGAATTTGCATTGTTGAAATAATTCTCCTTCTACATAAATATTTGTTTTATTATCTTCTAATCTTAATGATAAGTATGTGTTAACTATATAAGTATCCTTTTTCATCCTTTCTAAATATAAGAATAATTTATAAGCTTTTAAGTTCACGGGTAATTGAATTTGTAGATTCTACAAATTCATTAATTACGATATTTGTAATTTAGTTCACAATTGATTGAATTTATAGTTTCTAAATCAGTAAAATAATTTTTATAATAATTTTTTGATGAAAAGGGTAAAAATAAATATATCAAAAATATTAGATAAATAAGAAAAACGGGTTAAGAGAACTCTGAAATCCGTTTCAGAGCTAGAATAACTTTATTATTGATGAAAAATTAATAAAACCAATATAGAGGAATATAATGAGCGAAAAAGTGTCTGTTTCGGAAAAGTTTAATAAATTTTTCGTGGAATTTGTGAACCCAAAATTCATGAAAATGAAACGAAATAGTAAGAGATTCTATGATAAGGTTACAGAACCGAAAATTGTTAAAATTTCGATATACATTAGTTTGGCAACTTTTTTACCGGGTTTACTCCTTGGGTTGATAATTGCGCTCACATTAGGGCCCATCCCTTATAATTTATGGTTGAATTGGATTAGTGATTTAGGGTCAATTAAATATACTCCTGCACCATATATTCTTGATTTAACCTGTACTATATCCGCGATTTTCATTGTGCCTTTAGTTCTCAATTTAAGTCGTCTTTATAGTTCAAATATGGTTGAAAATTATGATAATTCAAAACGTTCTTATTACTTAATAAAATTTAGAAGAATTTTTGGATATACAGGTGTTGTTTTTCTTTTTGTAGGGCTCTTTGGGATGTTTTTTGTGGGTATTTTTAGTTTAGATCGGTCCCCATTAGATGCACATTTCTATTTTTCTTCCTTAGCGTTCGGAGGTTTTGCCTTTGGAGCTTTTTTCACAGGTCTTGCTATCGTACTTAAGAAAAGATTATTTCCAAAAGCGATTGGTTATTTTATGATATTGGGCCCATCGACATCTTCTATAATATTTTTGATCGCCCCTGAACCATTAACCCGACAATTTCTCGAGTGGATTATGCTTTTTAGCGCACTAGCTTGGTATTACATCATTGTTTTCATTACATTACAGAAGCTAAACTCAATTTTGTTTTTTAATCCCTCGTTTAGATGGTAAATATAATCTTCCGTATTCTTCAATTTAAGAGTAATTTTTACTCCATAATCGTAATTTTTATTTTGTTAAATACTCTACAATCTCTATCTATAGCGAACAAAAAGATATCATGGCACTGTCAAACAGCACTGAAAAGAAGTTAAATAACATTATATCATATCTCAATGGAAAAAAAGTAATTGTAGCTTTTTCTGGGGGAGTAGATAGTTCACTCTTAGCCTATCTATCAAGTAAGTATGCAAAAGAAACGTTGCTTATTACTGAAAAATCAATTCTTTACCCTGATGATGAGATTGACGAGGCTAGTGAATTTGCTAATTCGTACAATATCCCTCATACCATTATTGAAAGAGATCCTTTAAAAGATGAAGATTTCCAATGTAATCCCGAGAATAGATGTTATATATGTAAAACAGGTCTTTATGAAGATATTATAAAGGTTCAAAAAGAAAGGAATTTTAATACAATACTCGACGGATCTAATGCTGATGATCTTTTGGATTATCGTCCTGGAATGCAAGCATTAAAGGAGTTAAACATATTTACACCTTACATTGAATTCAACATAAGTAAACAAGAAATTCGGGAGATTAGTAAGTTCTTTAATCTTTCTGTTCAATCAAAACCATCGATGGCTTGTTTTTCCTCGAGAGTGCCCTATGGACAAGAGATAAACGAGGAAAAATTAAATCGGATAAGGGAGGGTGAGAAATTTTTAAAAGAAACTTTCGAATTGAAACAATTACGAGTGCGACATCACGAAAATGCTTTAGCCAGAATTGAAATATTAAAAGAGGACTTTCCCAAAGTGTTAAATCAAGAAAACTTAGAACTAATTAAAGAGAAATTTAAAACACTAGGATTTAATTATATAACTATTGATTTGGAAGGTTTTCGTTCGGGTTCACTAAATGAGGTTCTAAACCTTGATTAAGATGTGGTATCTTTGATATAATCGATAATCTTCTTTCGTTTTTCTAAAGCAGCATCAGCAGCCAGTTCAATATTTTTTTCCATCTCTTTTCTAAGATTAGGAATTTCTTCTCCAACTACTTGTTTAACTTTTGTATATGCAGATTCTCTAAATTTGGGTAAGATTATCTTTTTCGATTCATCGGAATATATCATAGATACTTCCATTGAGTCATCCACCAACCCTATCTCGGCACATTTTATGTTAATACTTTCTAAATCAGAAATGATCTTTTTTGAAATAGCTTCGGAGCAGTATATTAGAAGTGCATCAAGCGATACACCCAAATAGTCAACTTCTACTTGTTCTAAAAGATTTAATACACTTGGATTTACAAGATTTCTTACCTCTTTTTCATGTACAGTTATTCCACAGTTCGCTTCATAGTTTATTTCATAGAGATCTCCCCGAAGTCCCCCATTAGTAACATCACACATAGCATGAATATCATTCAAATACTCAGAATCCAAAATTAATTCACAAGCTTCAAGGAACTTTATATTTAGGGTTTCTCTTACAACAACATGATTCCCAGAGTAGATTGCAGTAGTGGTTATCGTACCTCCCCCAGCTCCTTCAGTCATCAATATTCTATCTCCCTTTTGGATATTTCTCCTAGCCAACAAATGATTACAAATTCCTACAGCACTTACACCACCTACTAATCTGTTCCCTATGACCATATCTCCCCCTATTCTCAGTGTTGAACCCGCTGTAATTGGTACATTTGTTAAGTCTGAAATTGTAGAAATTCCTGACATGAAATCAAACAATTTTCCAACATCAGCATCATCTCCTAAATGTGCATCTACCATTATTGAAATCGGTTTTGCTCCTTTGACATAAAGATCTCTTAATGCAGCTCTCGATCCGTTTCACGTACGCTCGTTATGTGAAGTTACGTGAAAACCGCATAAAAATGGAAAGTCACTTAACCGGCTATGTATCCCCTCCATCTTTGATACAATCAGGAGATCATCCTTTCCATTATATCCTTCAATATCAGAGATTCTCACAGCACCTGCATCATCTAGTGAACTGGGAGATAAATATGCTTTTTTTTTAGTCTCAGAAAGCTCTGCGATGAGTTTATGAACGAAAAAATCACCAGCACCTCTACACCCAACTCCTTGTTTACCGATAGTCACCTTTGCCCTATTTATCTCTAACAAATATCTAATGAGGGGATCCTTAACAGAGGTGATATCGCTTTTTTCACATTCCTCATATACCGCTTCGGCGAGTGAGACTGCTGAGTCTTTTTCAATATCTTTAAAATCCAAATATTCTTTCACAAGGCGTTCAATAATTTCTTCTTTATTGAAGCCTCCCTCCATTAACCTTCTGGTTAAACCTTCTAAATCACTCAATAATAAAACCTTTGAATAGTATTGATTAATCTTAATTGATATTAAAGTAAGAAATTCTAAAATATCTTGCTTAACGAAAATAATAAAAAAGATCCACAGAATTCTAATAATTCACAATTGTGCTGAAAAGAATATATCAAACATTTAAATTATTTTAAAAATTCTAAAACATAGTTGAATGTTCCTTTTAAAAAACTATAAATATGACTTCTTTAAAAATAACAACTCCTTGCCGCATTCACTTGTCTTTAATTGACGAAAATGGATATACTGGTAGAGTAGATGGCGGTATTGGTCTCATGTTAGATAGACCAAACGTTGTATTTGAAGCTTCGAATAGTGCTAAAGAATTTAAAATTGAGGCTCATAAATATTATAGGGAATCCATTGAAGTGATAAATGAGATTGCTTCGAAAGTATTTAAGATTTTTAATATCAGTAATAAGAATTTTCACTTCAATCTCAAAAGATATTTTCCCTCACATGTAGGACTGGGTTCAAAAACTCAATTATCCTTAGCAATAATTACAGCCATTACCAAACTTAAAAAATATGAAAAACTTTCCATTGAACAGTTAACTCAATTTGTTCAGAGAGGAGGAACTTCGGGAATTGGTTGGAGGGGATTTGATATGGGAGGTTTTATTTTAGATGGTGGACATGATTTTGGACATGGGAAAGAGAAAGAAAATTTTTTGCCCTCATCTGCTTCACCTACCTCTAATCCTGCAATAACATTAATAAGACATAATATCCCTGATAACTGGAGGTTTGTCTTAGTCATCCCTAATGTTAAAAAAGGAGTGTATGGAGATGAGGAAGTTAGAGTTTTTCAAAATTATGCTCCAATTCCCCAAAATGAAGTAAACGAAGTTTCTCATCAAATCATCATGAAAATCATCCCGGGGATAATTAAAAACGATCTAGAATGCTTTGGTGATGGTTTAAAACGGATACAATCTATTGGATTTAAGAAGATAGAAATTAAACTGCAGCATCAAATCGTAAAGGATTTACTTAAATTTTTTGAGGATTACGGTTTAAATGCCTACGGGATGTCTTCTTTTGGACCTAGTGTAGTTGGAATTGTTGAATCTGATTCGGAAGCAGAAGAACTCTTAAAAACAGTTCAAAAAAATCAAAAAAATGGTGGGGGTCATATTTATATCTGCAAACCTAATAATACTGGAGCAAAAATCGAATATATAGATTGATTTTCAATGTCGCATAAGGTTGAAAAAATTTATTTCGCACCGGATTTAACTAATCGAGAACGAGCTTGTTTTGAAACAGGTATTAAACTCGGGGCTCTTTACCATATAATGAGTGGGATTCCTGTAAATTCAAATGATAAAACAATAAGTTCAATTGAAAAAGGAATTGAAGCAGCTATCTCTTGTCAGCCCTACGTTGAATCGGTAATAATTATTTTAGATAAAGATAAAATCGTTGGAAACAAATATTCACCTTTTGATTATGATGAGATTACTGGCAAGATAATTCGTGCTGAATTAATTCTTAAGTATGAAGATATTGAAATTCTGGCAAAGATTGATTGGATTGAGGAATTACAATATCCTCTTATGTTTATTGAAAAAATCAGTGAAGTTGAATAAGAAACGATTTCTAAACATAAAAATATTAAATCAGTTTACTAATATACCTGTTTACTAATTCTAACGTCATTAGTGCTCGTTCATTTTTACCAAATCGTTTTACATCATTGAAATGAATTCTTATTCTATCATAAATTTTAGACACTTGTTGCTCATTTTCATTACTTTTTGCGATTTTTAAACGTGTTGCTAATATTATAATCTCAAGAGCTAGACTTTCTGCCCGATTAAACAGTTTATACGATCTTCTAAATAAATTACTTGAAATGACTTCTAAACGAAAAACTGGGACCATCGTCTCTCCTAAATCGTCTCTCTTTGTTTCCTGAAATTCTTTCGATACCCTACAAGTTAAGATGCCCCAAGAACTTTTGATATAGGGTATATCCATATAAAGTGACTCTAGATGTTGAAATTCATAATATTCTTGGGGGAATTCAAATAATTCTATCTGAGAATTGGGATGCTTTAGAGCAGCAAGCGCATATAAATACACATCATCAACAAAATTAAGAGTAATAATACTGTTATCTTTTAAATTTTGATAAGTGGATGTTGTGTAGAATGGTTTGATCTGTATCATATTATTTTCTAGTAATCTTATGCCCATGCAGGAAGCATTAGGTTGGATTTTGGCACCATCCTTAGTGATTGAATGAGATGTGGCAATTACCTCATATAAGTGTTCCTTCTTCAATCCGAATTCTGTTGGATTAAAACTCATGGGCATTATTACATATTAATATTATTTTTATTTTCTTCTTCATTGTCTGGTTTTTTAATTAAACCTAACCAATTAGGATTTTTAACTCCCATATCTTGTGCCATTCTAATAAAACTCCCCATTTGGTCTTGAGTCATTAAAGGTTCATCTCCCAATTCCCATTCAAGATTTAAGCGCTTATATTTTGCACTACATAAATTATTAAAAGCCAATAGATCCCAACGATCAGGAATGTTATTTAGTTTTTTCACGATAAATTCTCCAATCCCTCTGATATTCTCTTCGGTTGCTGTATAGTTAGGAATGATTGGGGTTCTTATCCAGAATTGCTTATTATTATTATGTAAGTATTTGGCAATCCAGACAGCATTCTTTAGGATTAAATCATTTCCTATACCAGTAAATTTACGATGTTTTTCGGAATCAATTTCCTTTATATCATATAACAAGAGATCAACATAAGGCAATAATTTTCTGTATATTTGTTCAGAAGCATAACCGCATGTATCCAGAGCCGTGTCAATATCATGCTCCTTACACAATTTTAGAATTTTTAGGACAAAACTTGATTGACTTGTAGGTTCACCTCCAGAAGCCGTTATTCCTCCTTTAGATTGAGTATAATATACTTTATCTTTTTGAAGTTCGTAAAACAAATCATCTAGATTCCAATATTTGCCCCACATATGTAGAGCAGTACTTGGACACTCTTCGGAACACTCTCCACAACTTATACAAATTTCTCTATCAATAGTAAGTCCGTTTTCATTGAAGGAAAGTGCGTTATATTTACAGATATCAATACAAGTATTACATCCAATACATTTGTGCTTGAACCATTCAAGTTGTTTCTCACTTGAGATAGATTCGGGATTATGACACCATATACACTTTAATGGACATTGCTTAAAAAAAACAGTAGTTCGAATCCCTGGACCATCTTCAGTTGACATCCTTTGAATATTGAAGATAAATCCTTTTTCTGTTTCAACCATGCTACTAAATAAAATAAGGAATAAAAAAAATATAAAGTAATAATAATTATTTGAGCCTTTCTTCAGATAAATGTAAGTGATCGGTTTCTACTTGAACAAATGCCTGGAAAATTTCTTTTACTCGGGGATTTTCTGCAGCAGCAGCAGCTTCACCATAAAACTTTATGGCTCTCTCCTCTCTAGAATGAGAATCTTCTAAATCTGCTCTATAATCAAGCTCACATGTTTCTGCAGGTTCCCATTTAATCTCATCTAATTTTAGGATTTTCTTCCAAACTGAAGCATGTTCACTTTCAACTTTTGCTAAAATTTTAAATAGCTTCTTACCATCAATCTCTTTTACCTTCTTCGCAGAGCATTTATAAAAAAGTGTATTAGAAACTTCTACTCCTAAAGCTTTTTCAGCATTGGCTTTATCAGTTGCATTTAATTCTACATCCCAGTCTCCAGTATCGTCATATTCCTTAGAATCTACGAGATATTTATCATATGCGCCACAAAACGGACATCTAGCTGGCTTATCTGTGGTCGTAATATAAGCTTCACCGCATATTTTACATACCCATACTGTAACTGCCATGATTTTTTCACTTAAATTATATTGAATTTACTTTTTTATTTTAAATTGTTTTATTGAATTATGTTTAGAAATTCATTGAAATTTATATAACTTTAACTTAAAATCTAAAAGTATAATGATTATCCTTATTATTGATTAAATTTTCTAAAATCATATAATATCCTTAGATTTAGATTACAATTTGATCACTATGACTCAACCAGAATTATCTACTTTAGGGGTTGATCCCGGTTCAAAATCCTGGGACTTTTTTGGATTAAAAGGAAATGAAATAACCTTGGATACCTCAATACCTTCTAAGGAAATAGCTCAAGAACCTCAAAAAGTTATCAATCTGATTAGAACTATTGAAAATCTCGATTTAATGGTAGCTCCAAGTGGATTCGGTCTTCCATTAAAAGAAGTGAAGGATTTAACTGAAAAAGATATCTTTTTTACTTTACTTAAATTTGAAAAAGAAGATCAGAAAAAACTTCTTGGGCTTGGTGAAATCTTAAAACTTATTAAAGCAGAACCTATTAAAGCTGTAATTGTACCTGGTGTTAAACACCTCCCAACGGTTCCTAATTATCGTAAAATTAACAAAATTGATATGGGAACTGCAGATAAGTTATGTACTGCTGTAGTGGGAATCAGAGATCAGATAGAAACATATCAAATTAAACCAGAGGAATCAAACTTCATAATGGTCGAAATTGGATATGGCTTTACTGCTGTATTAGCAATTGAAAACGGGCAAGTAATTGATGGGATTGGAGGATCTAATATCATGGGTTTTAGAGCTTGTGGTAGCCTTGATGGGGAATTGGCATACTTAATAAAAAGAATCCATAAAGAAAATATCTATAAAGGGGGAGTTGCTTCTATCGCAGGTTTTTCTGATTTAAGTCTAAAGGAAATTACTTTATTAGCTAAAAATGACGAACAGGTTAGAACTGCATTTGATGCGTATATTTCAAGTGTTAAAAAGGCAGTTTTTGGAATTTCTTCTTCATTCTCTTACAAAGAGAAAATTAAAGAGATACTCCTGGCAGGGAGAGGCACAGATCTTAGATATTTTATTGATAGGATAGAAAAAGGGTTAAATGATGTCGCATCTGTAAGAATTATGAAAACGTATAGCCAAATAGCCAAGCGTGCAGCTCAAGGTGCTACTTTTATAGCAAACGGGCTTTTGGGAGGAAGGTTTAAGCCAATAATTGATAATTTAGGTATAGAAAAAGCGTCAGGCTCCATTCTAGATAATATTTTTATTCCATTTGATAAAGATAAATTAATGAGTGATTTAGATTAGAATTCTTATTATCACTGGAACACAAAGTTATCCAATTATACAGAAAGTAATAAAATCCGTTAAAGATCATACTATTGAAATAGTGAAAGCCCCAATTTCTATTTCTGCATTTTTAGACGAATCTTTAACTGAAACAATTCTTAAATCTAGACCAATTTCTAATTATGATATTATCTTATTACCGGGTTTTGTACAATGGGACTCAACATTACTAGAGGAGAAATTTTCTGTAAATATACGGAAAGGTCCTGAATTCGCTTCAGATCTTCCTGCGCTCTTAAACAACCTAGAGGAAGTTAAGTTATCTAATATTATACCTGCCAATAAAATATTCGAAAGCTCTGGGGGAGTACTTTATAATCAAGCAGTCCAAGAGTATTATGAAGCAGCTAAAGAAAATTTAGGTCCAGATACATTCTATATTAATGAGGAAAAATCCGAATTAATTATAGGAAGAAACCTGCCTCCACCTATTATCGCAGAAATCGTAAACTGCACAGATAAAAGTGATAACAGCATTATCAAGAAAGCTCAACATTATATTGATTCTGGGGCAGATATTATTGATATCGGGTGTGTTTCAAATAAACCAAATCCCTCGAGAGTAATAGAAATTATCCAATTGTTAAGGAAAAATTTTCCTATTTTACTTAGTATAGATTCAATGGAACCTACTGAAATATATGCAGCTGTAGAAATGAATATTGATATTATTCTTAGTTTTGACCTTGGGAATTATAAGGATTTTGTGAATATTCCCAAGGATATTCCTATTGTTATTCTCCCCACAAATATCAGAAAAGGTTATTTTCCGAGGAAACCTGAAAAGCGCATTGAAAAATTACAGATCTTAACAAAAAAATTGATAGACCATGGATTTTCCAAATTAATTGCTGATCCTCTATTAGAATCACCGATATCTCCAGGGATATGTAATTCTTTAGAAGCGTATTTCTTATATAAAAAGCTTCCTCCAGAAGAGCAACTACCTCTCTTTTTTGGAATTTCGAATGTTGTGGAATTGATGGACATAGATTCTGTTGGAATCAATGGCCTTTTGGCTAGTATTGCTATAGAATTAGACATGGGGATATTATTTACTGTTGAACATAGCCCTAAGTTATTTGGTGGGGTACGGGAATTGAAAGATAGCATCAAACTTAATTATCTAGCTAAAAATAAAAAAACACCCCCAATAAATCAAGGACTATCCCTTTTTAAAGCAAAGGGTAAAATAAATCAAAAAATGCCTTATGTAAATGAAAACAACGCAATTTTCATTGATACTCTAAACCAAGATTATATTCCTGATGATAAGGGATATTTTAGGATTTATGGAAATCAAATTACAGGAAAAATTTATGTTCTTTTTTACGGAGTTAAAGATAAATTACTACATACCTTTATTGGAGACAATGCTGAAGCAATTAGTAAGGAAATTATTAAACAAAATTTGACTAAAGATATTTATCACCTAAATTATTTAGGGCGAGAACTAAAAAAAGCTGAAATGTCTCTAATTCTAGGTAAACCTTATATCCAAGATGAATAAATAAAGAAAAAAATTATATTTCTTCAAGAGTTTTTATTACTGGTCTTTCTGGAACGCAACATGGTGAAAATTCAGCCATATTCTTGCCTAAATTGGCCCCATGCACCTTTAAAGCATCTTGGTCAGCATATCTTTCTATAAAAATAATTACATTAGGTTCTTCCTTGACTGTATGAGGAGTATACTCTAATGTTCCTGGTTCAGATTCCTTAACTTTTGGTACTATCTTTCTTAGTGCTGCCTTAGCTTCCTCCATCTTCCCTTCTTGAATTTTAACAGTTGCTATAAGTGTTATTGTCATAAGTTCTACCTCCACTAATTTTAAAATTTATTAGATTACTTAGTTAAATGGTTTTACCTATAAAAAAAGTTAGATTTGTCTTAATTGAAAAGTAACAAAAGTGAAAAAATATTTAATAATAAATTCTTAAAGAAATTGCTAAGCTATATAAACTCATAGGGTTGGAAATTATGATTCCTAAAAAAATGGAAACTTTTTTAAATGAACATTTACCAGAAGCAACTCTGAAAACTCGGCTTAGAAAAGATAAAGGAAAATGCTACTTAGAGTTCGGCAATGTAGATGAACATCTTTTATCTCGATTACGGATTGTTGTAGATAAGTTAGGTCCGCATCTGGTTGCTTGTATATGGGATGAAGATTCCCCTCTTGAAATTGGGGGATATCTAGTAGTTGATAATTTGAGTATGGGAAAACCGAGTATGGGGGGAATTAGAATGTTACCCGATGTATTACCTTCAGATATCCATAATTTAGCTCGTGGGATGACACTTAAAAATGCAGCAGCTAATTTACCATATGGTGGTGGGAAAGCTGGAATAGTTGCTGAACGAGATCTCTCACAGGAGGATCATGATGAGGTAATTCGGGGATTTGCACGGTTAATAAATCGATATAAAGATATCTATGTACCAGGACCAGATGTTGGAACAAATGATGCAGATATGAAGACAATAGCAATCGAAAATGGCTTAGATAGTGCGGTTTCAAAAACCGCTGACATGGGCGGAAATCGTATTGACGAATTAGGAGCTGCTGCAGGAGGGGTGGTAATAGCACTACAAACTCTCTTGGAAATAATGCCAAGATTGAGAGTCCTTTCTCAATTTGCTAATTTAGAGATCCCCGAAACAAGTAATCTGAAAATTTTAATTCAAGGATTTGGTGCTGTTGGTGCTCATGCAGCACGAATATTGAAGGAAAGGATTCCAGAAGCTAAAGTTGTAGGGATAAGCGATTTAGAAGGCTATTTGTATAATGAAACTGGTTTACCTATAAAAGATCTATTTAGTCTATGGCAAGATAATTCTATCGTTACAAACAATTTTTTTCAAAAGGAGATTATATCAGAGGGATATAAACATCCTACCAAATTTTCAACTAATAGAAACAATTTACTGCTTGAAAATGCATTTTGCTTAGTTCCTGCAGCCCCCGTATTTAATTATTTAGGAGTACGTTCTTCCGAGTTTCCTTCAACAACAGTTGATCGCATGGGAAAATGGTCATTAATCGTAGAGGGTGCAAATACATACAGCCCTGATCCGAATAGAAAAGCAGCTCGTACCAGAATGGAACAAATAGTGTACAGAGAAAAAGGTGTTATGATTGCAAATGATTACTTAGTTAATTCTGGAGGTGTAATCTTTGCTGCTCAAGAACATATCATTAAATCCCCCGATCATTTACAAATACCTGAAGAAATCTTAGGAAACCGAGATGAAGTGGATAAATGGTTGAAGGATCATTCCAAAGAGTTTGAGGAACTTTCACAAAAAAGGTTAAACGCAGGTGAAATATATCGAGAGGAGGTCATTCATCACAATATGATAGAATTAGTAGATTTATTAGCAGCAAATCATGATATGTTACCAAGTACCGCAGCGGAACGTATTAGTATCCAGCGTTTAACTACCAGGGAAAGTGAGCGAATAGCAAAAGATATAATGATCCCAATTCCAACGATTGATGTAAGTAGTAGTATACAAGATGCTGCTGCTTTAATGATTGAAAAAAATAGTGGAATAATTGCTGTTCTTTCTAAGAATAAACTTGTAGGGGTTGTAACGGATTGGGACATTACTAAGGCAACTGCTGAGGGAGTGGGGGTAGTTAATCTTGAAAAAATAATGACAAAGGAAGTTGTTACAGCCTCTCCAGAATTTTCAATTTTAGATATAGTGCGTGAACTTGAGCAGTATCAGATTTCTGCAATGCCCGTTGTAGATCAAGGAAAGGTTTTAGGCATGGTAAATTCGGATCTAATTACTCAACGCTACATTTTAGAATACTTGCAAGCGCTCTAAAAATTTAGTAGTACTTTTTTATATTATAAAGAGTATCTCTTAGAGCTGGACGTTTACCAGCCGCTTTTATTATAGTAATAATTTCTTCTGACGATAAGAATTGACCAAACTCGGCTCCAGCACTTCTCGAAATGTTTTCTTCAAATAGAGTGCCACCAAAATCGTTTATTCCATAATTCAATGAGACTTGTGCAAATTTTGGTCCTAATTTTGGCCATGAACATTGGATATTATCAATAAAATTATTTAGAAATAAACGTGAAACACAAAACAATTTCAAATCAGCCATCCCATAGCTTGGGTTTAAGGGGTGTTCCTGCAATCGAGATAAAATCGGATTCTCTTTCACAAATGGTAAGGGTACTAGTTCTGTAAATCCCTTAGTTTGTTTTTGAATGTCTCTAATAATCTCCAGATGTTCAATTCTATCTTTAAGTGATTCTATGTGACCATACATAATAGTAGAAGTCGTGGGAATCCCTAAATTGTGAGCAGTAGTTATTATTTCAATCCATTGTTGAGTAGTTACTTTATTTGGGCAAATAATTTTTCGAATTTTATCCACCAAAATCTCTGCTGCTGTTCCAGGAATTGAATCTAATCCTGCCTTTTTTAATTCCTTTAAAGTATTTTCTATTGAATTGTGGTATAATTTCGACATAAAATAAATTTCTTGGGGAGAAAATGCATGCGAATGTATATTTTTATCGATTTCTTTTACTACTCTAAGAATATCTAAATAGAAATCAAATTCTACATCTGGGTTTATTCCCCCTTGAATGCATACTTCAGAACAATTGGAATTTTTTGCTTCCATAACTTTTCTTTTAATTTCTTCTAGTGTAAGGAGAAACGCATCCTTATGATTTGCAGGTAAACTAAATGAACAGAATTTACACCCTTGAAAACACACATTTGTAAAATTTATGTTTCGATTAATAACAAATGTTACATTATCCTCCTTCTTTTTAAAACAAATTTCATTTGCTACATTTTGCAATGCAAAAAATTCCCTACCATGAACTTTTAATAATTTTAAAGCTTCTTCCGAGGATAATTCCTTCTCATCTAATGGTTTTTCTAAAATCTTCCTAATTTCGGGATTTATTTTATTGAGCATATAAGAAGCAAATGTTAATAAATTATATTATCAATTGTTTTTTTAATATTTTTTGAGCAGAATCCTTCTTTTTGAATAAACTTATCATATATTGGTAATCTTTCCTTTAGGATGTAGCCTTCTTTTCTACAGATTTTATTTAATTCTTCTATATGAGGCCATTTCTTTTTGGGATTAATGTAATCAACTGTAAATGGGGAGATTCCACCAAAATCATTTACTCCCATTTCAATAAATTCTCGCTCATAACCCTGTACCAGATTGGGCGGTACTTGGATAGCGATCTCGTTACCTAAGACGAATTTTGCTATTCCTACAATTCTGAGCAAATTGTTTATCGATACTTCTTCTCTTGGATTATAATGGATCCCCTCTTTATGTACAAAATTTTGAATGATGACTTCCTGAATATGACCATATTGCTCATGGATTTCTCGAATTAAAATTAAATCTTTAATCCTATCTTCAAATGATTCTCCTATTCCAATTAGTAATCCCGTTGTAAATGGTATTTTTAACTTACCAGCATTTTTTATATGCTCAATTCTTCTATTCGGGATTTTTCCGGGAGAATGTTCATGGACACCTCCTTTCTTGAACAAATCCAGATTTGTACTTTCTAGCATTAATCCCATACTCGCACTATAAGTTTTTAATTTGTTTAATTCATCACAAGTAAGGACACCTAAATTTATATGCGGTAAAATTTTAAATTCCAATAAATATGAAGAAATATCCATAACAAATTCTATAAAATCTTCATAATCTCGCTTTTCAATTTCATTTTTTACTTCGTTAAAGCTGTCTGGTCTTTCACCAGACATTAGTAATGCTTCTTTACAGTTATAACTGATTCCCTTCTGAATGGATGATTCTATGTTTTCATTTTCCAGTAGTACTATATTTCCTTCTCCATTAGGCTTCGGAATTCTTTGGTTGTAAAAACAATAACCACAATAATTTTGGCAATAATTTGACAGCGAGAGTGTGAAATTTTTGGAATAGGTAATTTGGAAACGCTCATTATTTGGTAAATATGACCTGATAACTCGAACTTCCTTTTTTAGATCTTCCAATGTGAGATTATTTAAACTTTCGATTTCTGCTTGATTCATCAGGTTTTCCTTTTATACTTCAAAATTACATAATTTTTTAGAGATTTTACTTCTAGCAAATTGAATTTACGAGCCTCCATCATCTTGTCAAAACCCACACCTTCAACTAAACTCGTTGCATTCTCACCACCAATAATCCAAGGTGCAACAGTTAAACGAATCTCGTCAATTAAGTCATTTTCTATGAAACTCCAATTTAAAATACCTCCCCCCTCTAATACAATAGAATTTATACCCAAATTTTTCAAGATGGGCATGAGTTTAATTAAATCTACTTGTTCTCCTTTACCAGCTTGAACAATGTTAACACCCTTCTCTTCATATAGGTGGATTCTTTTAATTGGAACATTTTCTGTGGTACAGATAATAGTAGGATAGGTTTCAGGTTGAAATAAAATGACATTAGAATCGATTGGAATCGTAAGATTGCTATCTATAACAATTCTCCTATATCCTTGATGTTCGTGGAATTTAATATGAAGTTTCGGATTATCTTTTATAATAGTACCCTTCCCAACCATAATTCCATCTACTTCTGTTCGGAGTTTATGTACCTTCTTCCAGTCATCCTCATCTGAAATTTCAGGATCTCCTGTTTTTGAGGCTATCTTTCCATCGATAGTCATGGCAGCACTTAAAATGATATAAGGTTTTTCATTTTCTCTCAAAAGCCACTTCTCCTTTTATATAAGTTCTTCTAATATTCGCAGATACAGTTCTTTGTACAATTACATCAAAAATATTACTTTCATTTAATGTCGATGTATAATAATTTGGTTCATTTAGATCAATTATAAAGAAATCGGCTATTTTTCCCATTGAGATTGAACCTCGTTCTTTTTCTAAATTAAAGTTTCTCGCTGCGTTAATAGTAACCATTTTTAAGAGCTCTTTTGATGTTAACTGTATAGATTTTTCGTGGCTGCTAAGGACTCTAAAAATCCTATATAAATACCGCATTTCTTCAAACAAATCTAAACTATTTGCCATCGAGTTATCTGTACCTAAAGAAATAGGGATCTTAAGTTTCAGTACTTCAGTAATGGGGGGAAAACCTACCCCAAAATACCCATTACAGCGGGGACATATAACCAACGATTTGCCTAACTTTTGAATGTTCACTAAATCTTCTCTGATATATTTTGTTCCGTGGATAATTATATCAACCAAATTATCGTTAAAGCAGCGATTAATTAACTCGGGGGAACGATTCTTCTCTGCACAGTGACAAGCTATCATTTTATTATAACTTTGTTTTGAATTACAAACGAAATTTTTAGTTGAATTTGTAATAAAGTTGTAACTCGATAATCCTATACCATCTGCTAAGCTAAAGACTGATTCAATTTCACTCTCATCCATGAAACGACCAAAAATTAAGCATTTAATAGGGATTGTTTCCAAGGTATTCTTTATCAATTCTATTCCTTCTATTCCGCCTTCTCTAAAATCAATAAAACAAGAAATTCCATTAGAGAGCATTTCTAAAGCAGCTTTTTTAATTCCTTCAATTTTAATGTCTCTTTCTGTTTGTCTAAGTAGTTTGTGTTTAAGACCAAATGGTGGAGCGACAACATCTGTTAACTCTTTATTAAATCCTAGTTCTTTTGCAAAATTATCCCCTATATGAGTATGGGAATTAATAAAACATGGTAAAAGTAAAAGACAATGATTATTACCGGAAATTTTTATATTATTTACCAAATTTTCATAGCTTATATTTGAAATTATCCCATGTTCGCTTACTTCAATTGACACATTTTGTTTAAGTTCTAAATTCTCTCCGATTAATGCGTATTTACTAAAAATGCTTTTAAGTGGCATTTGAATCTTAAATTATTCAAATCATTTGAAATTATTTTATATTATACCTAATCTTTTTTAAGCATAGAACTAAATAAATTGTTTTTTGTTACTGGTGAGTAAAAATTCCTAAATTCAAAACAGATTTACAAGATTCTGGGTCCGCCATTGATATTGCAATCGATAAGGTTGGGATTGTTGAATTAGAGAAAAAAGTTGAAATTGTGCAAGAGAATAAGAAATATTCGTTCTATCCCAAAATCTCTGCTTTAATTGATCTTCCTGCTCAACAGCGTGGCATTCATATGTCAAGAACTTCTGAAACGATAGAAGAAGTTATAAATGAGGTAATTTTCAAACCAACACCTACAATTGAGTTAGTAGGTGATAGAATCGTGCGAAAGCTGCTAGAAAGGCACCCTTATACGTCAAAAGCGGAAGTTAAGCTAGAAGGAAGGATTGTAGTTCAAGTCAGAGAAAATAATACAAGAAATATTCAAAAATCTTATGATATTAGCTCTTATGTTAAAGCAAATAGACAAACCTCTGGTGAAATTGAATATTTATATTTCATTGGAGCAAGTGCTGTCGGAATAACTGTATGTCCATGTGCAAAAGAAATGTCACAAGAATATGCAGCAGAAATCATTAAAACTAGAAAAGATATTAACGTTTCGGAAGAGGATCTTGAAAAGTTATTAAATATCCTCCCATTTTCATCGCATAATCAAAGATCAATTGGTACAATTATAGTTCAAATCAAAGATTTATCTAACCATAAAATTGATGTTTTAGACATTATTAGTGTAATAGAAGAATCTATGAGTGGAAAAATACAATCTGTTTTAAAACGACCTGAGGAAGCTGAATTGGTTAGAAGTGCTCATTTGAAACCTTTATTTTCGGAGGATGTAATAAGAGAAATGGCAAAAAATTTCATTTTGAGAGACTTTCCAAATCTAAAAGATGATTATCAAATAGAATTTAAAATTGAAAGTTTTGAATCAATCCATCCTCATAATGTTTATGCTGAATTAAAAACAACAATAGGGGATCTCAAAAAAAAATTAAAAATTGTGAAATGAATTCCCCAAATTTTCTTTACTATCTATTGCTTATTCCCAATAAAATGTTTTACAACAAGTAAATAATTTTTTATTGGTATAATATTAGGATTTCTTTTATACTTTGGTGGAATGGGAGCATTACAACGAGAACATAGATTTGAACTTTGTAACCAATCCTTAAATTCATCTGCGTGAGCGGGATATCTACAATTAGGACATATAATTATTCCTCTACCATTATCTTCTGGCATTTTCGGTATTTTAAAGCAAAATATACATTTAAAATCCTCTGATGACAAACGCGCAGCTTTCGGCTTATATAAATTAAAATTACTAATCTTAATAGTGCTTTGTTTATTTCTAACCCGTGTTCCTGTTGGTGTTCTCCTCACTGTCCGAGTTGAGGTTTTAGTTCTAGTAGTTGTCGAGTGACTGCGTGCTGTAGGTGTTGATCTGGATGAATTACTCACAGTTCTAGAACGCCGGGTTACAGTATTAGTTGAGGGAGTTGGGGATGATCTGGTTGTTGTTCGAATATTTTCTCTATATCTATTAGGTGTGCTATTTGTTCTAGGTGATGTCAATTGATTTAGTCTCTTAGTTCGTTGAGTTATATAATCTCTTGTTAATTGAGGTAATTGAGTTCGAGATGCAAATAGGCCAGGGATAAGAATAATTAAAATAGTACTGATTAGCAATATTAAAAGATTGAGATCGACTAAAAAATGAAGGGGGACTAGGAGAGATTCATAGAAATCAATAAGTGAATAAAAACTTATCCAATAAATAACGATAAAAAGTATTACTGATATCCCTAACATATAACCAAATTTTCGAGCATTAATAGATTTAGTCCCGAAATAAATTACTCTGTATTTTTTAAAACAGCGATATAAGGATATCGAACCATAGAGTACATATGGAGATCCAAATAAAATGCTCCACAAACTCAAATATAAGTCTGTGCTTGCTAAAAGATTCTCTCCTAATAATCCAGTAAAATTTGCCCAAATTGAGTAAAAAATGCCAACAAACACTGGGCCAATAGTAAAAAAGGCTGTATTATGTGGGCTGCGGTACTCACGATATTGTTTAATATTTTTTAATACTCTAAATGTAAAAATTAACCATATTCCAATTAATAACCAACTTAGAAATATATTAAATGAATTTAAAACAGCACCATGAATAATACCAATAATTGAAAATAAAATTATTAGGATTGCGATTGATTTTATTTTCGTCATGGCTTAATTCCCTCCGTTTATTATCTTATATATTATTCATCATATTCCAAATAAACTGGTTTTCCCTGAATAATTGGGTTCATAAATGCTAATATATCCGGCAACATTCTTATATCTAAAGATCCCTTAATTCCATATACCAGAGGATACCAAGTTTTTGATTTTAAATTCGCACGATAAATTTCAAAACCAGTAGAGGTCCCATCGATAAGATATGGATCTATAACCAGTGCAACTGCCTTATCCCAGAGTTTTTGATATCGTTCTTGAGTTCCCATGTCCTCTCTGGACATAAAGCAGCCAAAGGTTGGGTGTGAATGGTACCAACCACACATAAATAATTTCTGATTCTTAATGTCTTCAAATGCCCTCACATAATTCTTATAATCTTTAATTTCTGCATATACCGCAGTACCATGTCCCATCGGGTATGCATCCTCAATATGTAGGACCTCATTTTTATCTAACTTTCCTCCCAAAAGCCCAATAACTTCCACCCATTTAGCTTTTGGAATCTTTGAATTTGCGTATTTAAGGGCATGACTTGCGATTTTTAGGATTGCTTTTATCGTAATATAAGCTTCCTTTTGAATTTGATCCTCTATTTTAGTTTCTACGCTTCTATTATCCACGATATTCGCTGATGGCTCCTTAGAATGCTTTATAATTGGTTTGGGTGGTGATTTATTTACGAGCATCGACGTTATTTCTTCTGTTAAATCATCTTCTTCCATTTTAAGTTCTTCACATATTTCATCCAATAACTCCTTTTTTATTTTTTCCTTAATCTTCATTTTGATAACATCTTTAATTGAGTTACTATCTGTATCATTGTTTTCCATGAGCAAAGATCACCACTTTTTATTTGCATACTTTTTTACTAAATTCTTTACCTTTTTCTCAAAAAATTTGGGATCTTTCATCATTTCAATAGCAGCTTTTTTATTGAAAACATCCGTCGGGTTTACATACTTACCATGTGTATTTAGCATGGCAATAATTGCTTGTACAACGGTGACAGCTGTTTTTGATGGGCTCCAACCACCTTTTTTACCAACTAAGGAAGGATCCACTAATGCTAGACAAATATTTCTCTGACCTTTATATTCTGTTGGTTTTGGCCAAAAATTTGGATGCCAAATGGGTGTATGTATCCTAACAAAAGGTGGTTGTCTAGGATATTGCGAAGGGAATTTCATTTCTAATTTAAATACACCTCCAGCATATGCGGTGCCTTTTGGCCCTTTAATAGTCATGGCTAAGTGATCTATGCTCTTCCTTTTAGGATTAAAGGGTTTCAGTTGAATTATAATACCTGATTTTAATAATTTTTTTAATCCTGCAAAATCTTGAGATATTCGACTACTTCTTATACTCATTTTATCAAACCTTTTTTTTGTTTTTTTTTTAATTTCTCCTAATTATTTTTTTTGGTTAAAATTTTATTTTAATTTTAAGGTTACAAAAATCTCCCCGCCATTGAAACCCGCTGCGGTAATAAGCTCATAATTTCTTAAACCATTCTCAATTGAATTCTGTTTCAAATCAATCATTTGGATATCATTAAAATCCATTAGAGTTAGAATTGGATCTGATTCTTGATCTGGTTTAAATCCATTTTTAATTAATATTTTAATTATATTTTCACAGGGGGATTGAGGCCTTAATTTTATAGAGACTCTCCTGACATGCTTTCCACACTGAGAACATTCTGGATTTCTTTTCTTTTCAATATGATAAAATTTCATTGTCATCCCATTAAATACAACATAGTTTTGAATGGGTTCTCCAAGTCCTTTATGCCCTTTTTTCCAATGGAGAATTTTAATTACTTCATGGGATTGTAATGCTGAAATAACAGAATTAATTGTTATTATTCCAGGATCATGACGATCAATAATTTTTACAATATCATCAACTGTGTATTCTGGTAAGAAGTTATGCTTATTCACTAAATCATTTGCAACCTTTTGAATGAATTTTATCTCGTCTATATTTTTTGGATTAGGATCTCTATCATATTTTTCTCTAAATGCCATGTCCCCTTTAAAGACACAATGAATTCTTTTTCGAGGGATACCTACAACCGTACAAGCTGCCATATCATCACTCTCAGCTTCTGGTAAGGGATTGCACTCATAACAAGCATTCTGATAAGGAAAGATTGTATACACATGACCATGATATCCAGAAACACCCCCGTCTACAAGAGGTGTCTTAAATCTAATACTCTGGGCATTTAGGTTTAAACGGGCGTTCATCGAATCAAGACCGCCTACAATAACGTCAGCGGCTTGATACAATGCAGGATTTAGTCTCTCTAGGGAGGTGTGATATCCCTTAACTATTATATTGGGATTGATTTCTTTAAGTTTTCCAGCGGCACTTACCGATTTTGGTTCACCTATCTTTGCCCCCGCAAAAAGAATTTGACGGTTTAAATTAGAATGCTCAATAATATCTAAATCAACGAGATCTAAATGACCAATCCCAAGCATCGATAGATTTTTAGCAATTTCACAACCTAAACCACCTACACCTGCGATGAGCACCCTTGAGTTTTTTACTAATTTCTGAGACCATCCCTCAAGACGAAATTGGCGGTCATACAAACTTCGCTCTTCCATTGATAAACCTTTCCCGAAAAATTTTGAATCCTTATCCATTTTTATTACCATTATTATATCTTGAAAAAATAAAAAAAGTTGTAGGGCTTGAAGCCCTTATATAATTAGATATTAAAACGATTATTTAAGTTTACCCGGCAGTGCTCGCGGGAATCAAAAGAATGTCGTCACCATCATTTACATTATAATCTGATAATGTATCAGACTCATCTAATGTAACTCCACCACTGGATAAATGAAAATCATTAGGATCAAGTCCATATAAATTTCCTAATGTTTGCTTAATATCTTCAATGCGATTTCCATCATTCACTGTTAATTTCTCCTTCTTTTCAGGTCCAATTGTAGAAATAAAATAGAAGGTTTTCTTTCTTCCTGCTTGTGGGGTTTTAGATGAAGGAGTTTTAGATTTAACAGGCTCTCCTATACCTAAATCCTCATCTAATTCGTCATCAAAATTCATATATATATCACTTCCAATTTTTTTTAATTAATTTTTTTTATTTAATAAAAACGGATAAATAGGCTTTTAAAAAATCAATTGGCATAAAACTGTAGTTTTTTTTTACCATCATCTATAGTTTTTGATATAACAAAGGCTAAGCACAGTAGAATCATAAGAAATGATATTATAAATTGTATGAATGCCTATTAATAATTAATGTATATTAAATATTGTTGTAGAGAGCGTATATTACTATAATAACACAATTTGACACAAATAACCTTCATGGAATTATGAGCTCCTCGGATAACTTAGAATCTATTGTTCTTGGATTAGTAGAAGAATATCTGACAAAGAAAACATTCTTTTCGATCAACGATATAATAGAATTCATATCTAATAGAGTACGATTAAACCCTAACTTGAACAGAAACAAAATTGAGTTAATAATAAAATCTTTGATAAAAGAGAAAACAATCATCCCTGGGACTCGATTAATGAAAAATAATATCATTGAAAATCCAAAAAGGAATGAAATTTATAATTTCATAAAAAAAAAGCCATCAAACATCAATGATATTATGAAAACACTAAAGATTGGAAGCAACCAAGCTTTATGGCATCTTTCCTGTTTAGAAAAATTTGAATTTGTCAGGTCAAAGAAGCTCAATAATCATAGGATATTCTTTAACATCAATTCAAATCCAAAGTTAGATAAGTTTTATTATTATTTGAATAAAGAGATTGTTATAAACTTAATAGAATTTCTAACTGATGAAAACAAACCTTTAAAAATAACTGAAATAGCCGATGGTATGAAAAAAAACCATAATACAATTAAAAAGTACATCAGTATACTGGAGAAACTTAAATTGGTAGAAACTGAAAAAGAAAAAAATCGAACATTATTCAAATTAGATATTAAGAAGTACAATAAGGTTAGCAAGTTAATTAGTGGTGATTGATTATAAAACTCCAATTTTATTCCAATGGAATTTATATTTTAAATTATTTATTTGAAAATTAGACTAACAACTTTATAAAAAAAATTATGAGGAAAAAATACAGAATATTAGGCGTAATTACTCTTTATGTAATTTTTACCATAGTTTATATCGTTTATTTCACGATTGGTATAAATAATACGCCATTATTTCTATTTTTAACAATAGGGAGTGTTGCTGTTCTCTCTACCAGCACGATTTATACAGTTATCCAATCCCAAGTTAAACCTTATGATAAATTCAGAGAAAAAAAATATTCACCAAAACCCAAAGCAAGTTACAGATTAGACGAGGTATTTACCGATGAATATCTTGAAGCATTGCCCTCAATAAAAGAATATATTGATTCAGATAAATCTTATGAAGATATGCCCACAATCAATAAATACATCTTTTCTATTTTTGGTAAAGTGGAATTAGGGAAAATAGAACAACTCGAATTGTCTAAACTTGATAAACTATTGTTTATTAGAGAAATGCTCTATTTTGATAAAGATGAGCGAAAGGTTTTGATTGATAATATGCTAAAATGTCAAAATAACATTGATAAGGAGATATTTTACATACCTCCTAAGAACACAATTAATCTAAAAGGCCAAATTCGTGTTTATATAAGATCATTAGTTGAACCGGGAGAAATAACAAAATTAATCATTGTGGAAGCAACAGATCTAATTCTATCTCTTAAAGAGAGAGTAGCGGTACTATATAATTATGAATTGAATGACTTTCTTCTATCCTCAGGAGGAATTTTATTATCAGAAGTGAAGAAAGTTCAAGATTATGATATTGATGATGATGATGAAATTGCTCTAATTCCTTCGAGAAAAGAATAGAAGGTAATTAACCTGCAATACTAGCTGGGATTAAGAGTATATCATCTCCATCATCTACTTCATAATTTGAAAGGGGATATTGTTCATCCATTGTGATCCCCAGCGCTGATAAATAGAAATCTGCTGGATCCAAAGCAAATAAGTTTGCTACTGTTTGCTTAATATCTCCTACAAGATTCCCTGTATTTACGAGTAACTTTTGCTTCTTCTCGGGCCCTATGGTTGAAATAAAGTAGACTGAAATCTTTTTTCCTTCAGATGGGGTTCTAGGAATAGGCGTTTTAGAATTTATTTCCTCGTTAACATTATCTGAAGGAAGATCCTCCAGTTCTTCATCTAAATCTTCTTCCAAATCTTCGTCAAATTCTAATTCCTCATCAAATTCATTATCAAATCCCATTGAACCTACACCACTCGCATGAACGATACTTATAATCTTCTTAATTCTTTTATTTTAATGATATGAATATAATGTAAATTAACCTATATAAATAGAATTAGCAACTGAAGGGTTACTTACTTGAAATTCACGAATCCAATATTCATTTTTTGCTTATTTTATGAAAAAAAATCATTAATTTTTGGTCAAAACTTGGCAGTAAACAATTTCATAAATTTTTAGCAAACACTTTAGAGTTAATATTAATATGAAATTATTAGTAAAATTAGATAACTATTGAAAGTTTATGAATGATAAACCTATTCCTAAATATCAAATTCGAGAAAAAACCCCAGAAGATAAAGAAGATTTAATCGCAGACAAAAAATTGTTAAAAAAGATTCGAAAAGAGAGACTTAAATTATCAAAAGAAAAAAGCGAGTGGGAAAATTATATCTCCAAAATTGATAATTACAGAGAAACCATAGAAGAACTCGAAAAAAGACGAAAAAATGAAGAAATTGAGTTAAAGAACCTTCGGGAGAAACGGGATATAATCCAAAACGATCTAAAAAATGCCAAGACTGATGTAGAAAGACAAAAAAAAGAACTTGATGCTAGAGAACACAGATTAAGAGATAAAATTGGAGAAGAAAATGACACCTTAAATCAGAACAAAGCTCAATTAGATAGATTTCAAAAAAAATTAGATAAATTGAGAGAAGATATACAGAATGAAAAAAATTCCCTCGATCAAGAAAAACAGAGAATGAAAGAACAATATAATGACATTAAAACTAAAATCCCAGGCATGGAGCGAAGAAGAAGTGCTCTTGAGAGAACTAATGAAGATTTAGAGGATAAATTGGGGGATTTGCGAAATGAAGTTAAAAATTTGACGAAACAAAGAGATGATCTCGATAGAGATGTAAATAATTTAAAAAAAGAGCTAACTGATGAAAGAAATAGAATTTCTGATGAAAAGAGTAAGTTAAAAGAAATACGAGAGAAATTAAGATATCAAAAGGATGATTTAAACATGAAGGGACGTGAAATTGACAAAAAAAAAGAAGATCTGCGAAAATATAAGAATAAAGTGGAAAACGATGTAAAAAATCTTGAAAATAAAAGGAGACAACAAGAGTCAAGAATAAAAGAATTAGAGAGTAAAATTCCTAAATCCGAAAATAAATTCTATTCTTTATCAAATAAAATTCCTCCTTTAGAAGAAAAATTTAAAAAATTAAATAATGATCTTAGACGATTAGAGAAGGAGAAATTAGATTTAGACCATGAAAAAAATACAATAAAACGGGAAAGGGAAAAACTCGAAAAAGACAAACAGAGATTCCTTAATGAAAAAAGAGATTTTGAAAAAGAACTAAGAAAATTAAAAGCCATACCAAAACAAAAAATAAAATCTAAAACTCCTTCAAATTATTAATTAGCAAACTTATTGTGAAATTCATGGATTACATCAAGGGAATTGAAGGAGATTATATCGAAACTAAAAAAACTAATCTTATTTTTGATGTTAAAGGGTTACTCCACCCAGATGATAGAAAAATTTGTTTTTTACGGTTCTATCCGCATCCTGAAGGAGAACGGGTAAGAAATGGAATAAGATATAAGAAAGTATACAATTTAGATGAGCGTTATTTACTTCTAAAAAGTTTGCATCCCGATTATCTTTTTTATTCCAAAGATTTTGATATGGAATTACAAGGCGTCCCTAATAACGATATTAGAAAGATTTACACCCCTCGGGACTGTTTTAAAGAATTAGTTGAGAAAAAGTCCCTTTCGGTTATTGAAGAAAGCTCAAAACGGCTGTGTGATTTATTTATAAATAAAGGAAATATTTCCAGAGATTCAATAGGCATTAGTGGCTCTTTAATGGTTGGGTTAAATAAAGATGATTCAGATATTGACATAATTATTTATGGTACGGAAACATCCTTTAAATTTCAAGAAATATTGAAAGATTTGATAGTGAACACCAATCAAATTAGAATGTATAATCAAGAGGAATATAAATCTCATTATAAGTGGAGAGTTGGGGGATCAGATATTTCATTTGAAGAGTTTATGAGGAGTGAACAGAGAAAATTACATCAAGGGAAATATCACGGCATAGATTTTTTCATTCGGTATATCAAGAGTCCCAATGATTGGAAAGGAAAATTCTATGATTATCAATACAAAAATTATGGGAGAATTAAAGCTAAAGTATTGATCACGGACTCTAAGGATTCTATATTTACCCCTTGTACTTATAAAATTAAAATTATGAAAATCTTAGATAAAGAGTCAATTTTGGGAAAATTTAATCAAAAAAATGTTTTAGAAATCAATTCTTTTCGAGCACGTTTTTGTGAACAAGCACAGGAAGGGGAAACAATTTATGTTAAAGGAAAACTGGAGAAAGTGTATTTCAAGAAGGAATTAGAGTATTTTAGAATCTTATTGACTGATCAAGCTAAAGATAAAATGATTCTTATAAACTCAACATAGATAATTAATCTATTATTAAAATCTTTTTATTGGAGTATGAGTTTTAATAACTGATGGATACATTTAACGCTGATCTCCATATACACAGTCCCCATTCAATTGCTGTTTCAAAATCATTGAATCTAGATACAATGCTTGAGACATGTAAAAAGAAAGGGCTAAATATCTTAGGAACTGGTGACATTTTGCAACCGGCATGGCTTAAATATATGGAAAGTAATTTACAGAACAAAACTGACGGCTCTTTCTCTTATAAGGATGTCTTTTTTATCCTTCAAACTGAAATAGAAGATATAGAAAGTATACACCATGTTATTCTATTCCCTGATTTTAGTTCAGTAAGAGAAATTCAAAAAAAATTAAAGCCATTCTCAAAAAATATATTAGATGAATGGGGTGGGAGACCTAGAGTTAATTTATCCCCATCAGGATTAGTTGATATTATTTCAGATTTAGGAGGGATAGTCGGTCCTGCCCATGCTTTTACACCTTTTAAAGCAATTTTTCGTCAAGGAAAGTTCGAAACAATCCAGGATTGTTACCAAGATTCAGCTAAGAAAGTATATTTCTTAGAATTAGGACTTTCAGCCAACACCGATCTCGCAGACAGACTGGGATGTTTAAGTAAATTATCTTTTCTAAGTAATAGTGATGCCCATTCACAAGATCCACGTTCTTTAGGACGTGAATTCAACAGATTAGATCTTGATAATCCTTCTTTTGAGGAATTACTATTAGCTCTAAGGAGAAAAGACGGCAGAAAAATTGTTTTAAATGTTGGATTAAATCCTAAGCTTGGTAAATATTATAATATGTTTTGTAATAAATGCCGTAGAAGAGTAATTTTCAAAAAATCAAAAAAACCCAGGATTTCTATCTTTAACCAATATTCCATAACAGAAGATTTTGTTGTATACCATTCTGATGACCCTGATATTGCAAGAAAACAATACATAGATCAAGTTGCTAAGAATAAAATGGTATGTCCTGCTTGCAAAGAAGAGAAAAATAAGAATTTCAAAGTTAAATTAGGAGTGAGTGAAAGAATAGAAAAAATCTCTACAACTGCTATATCAAAACACCCAGACCATAGACCAAAATATATCGACGCAATACCACTGGTAGATATTATTCGTTCTGTAAAGGGCATAAAAAGCGCTACAAGCAAAGTGGTTTTAAATACCTATAACAAAATGATCCAAGATTTAGGGAAAGAATTCGAAATATTAATCGATTTACCATTGAATGAAATTGAAAAATTTGATTCTGTAATCGCCTTAGTGATAAAAGGACTTAGAAATAATGAAATTGAATACATCCCAGGTGGTGGGGGTACCTATGGTCAAATTAATCTTGAAATTTAGAATTTAACTAGTGCAATTTTTCAAAATAAGGTTAAATGTTTAACCAAAAAAAGTATCAGAAAAAATAGTACGGATTTAAAATCTTATATAATAAATTCTAAATTAAGTTCTAACAACTCTCCGCAGTTATTACATGTTAACCAATCGAAGACTAATAGGGAGGGAATAAGCAAATTAAGATCTTTTCTTAAAAATTGATTTCTAAATATCTTTTTGTAATCTCCGTTTGGACAAGAAATGATAGCTCTAACTTTTATTAATTCGTTATCTAATGAGCTATTTAACGGCTTTCCACTGTCATTTTTCGTATTGTCAATTTCCATTTTTTCACTCCTACTTGATAATCATGGAAATTTGGGCTTATAAATCTTTCCTAAGGCAATTTGTCGATTAGTTCAAATGAAAATATTGATGTAATATTTAAATTATGAAATAAAAATTGATTGATTTTTATCCCTATTTTTGTACTTTTTTACTCTATTCCCATTTTTAACTATAAAATATTACTAAGGAATTAAAAATAGAACCAATAAGATTAATAATATACAACCTGAAATACCTAGAGGAACACTCGTTGGTAGTCCGTATCCTAGAGTTTTTTTATCTTTAAAAAACATGATTAGATGAGCTAAAACATTCCCAATACTAATAAAAACAGTATAAAACGCTGTGTAATAGCCAATTATATTTTTAAAATAGAGAAGAAGAACGACGAAATAATTTAGAATAATTAATATTGAAGCTGCAAAAAAATATTGTTTTTTAGAAACTTTACCTTTCATGATATTATAGGCTTCGAGATGTATCTCTTCAAAGATATGGATGATTTGCAGAAACGAGGTTATTAAAACCATAATGAATATAAAACTTTCAATCATAGTATTACAACAACCTCATTATTTAAAAATTACTCACCTTTTCCTCGTATTCTTTCTTTTTCCCTTAGTTCCCTTTTCTTGTATTTATTATTAGCGCTTCATCCAATCTCTTGTCAATTTATTCACTTGAAAATCGAACATGCCTAGAATAAACAAAGCAACACTATAAAGCTTCTGATTCCCTTTTTTAAAACTTCTAATCGCACCCTTTCTAGCCATTTTTTCTGAATAGTTCTTTAATTCTTCTTTTGAATATTTAAATCCTAAAGAATCTAAGTGTAGTGAATATCATTTAAAGATTCAAAATTATCATAAGAAAAATTGAGTGTAGAAGCTATTTCTGCTTCCTCAGGAGTAAAAAGTCAGTTTATAATATAAAACTGAATGTTTTCAGCTTTTTAGATATTATCTTCATATTACTTAGTTATATTATTCGGAAAATATGTGAATATTATAAAAAACTAGACTCTATTGATGAAAATTTATGACTGAAGATGTTTTTGATTTAGCCGAACTCGTAAAAAATCGATCATCTGTAAGAGAACGGTTCAATGAAATAGCTCATCAAAACCAAAATCCAAATGCTAACCCAAATTGTGATGACGATAAATATTTAGCAGACTTACTGAAAGTTTTAAAGATTAAATCATTAGTGGTTGGAGTGGGGGGCGCGGGAAATAATACTGTATCACGATTAGAGGAATTAGGCATAAGTAATGCTGATACTGTAAATATTAATACTGATGCTCACGATTTATATTATTCAAATGCAAAACATAAAGTCTTAATTGGTAAAGATCGTTGTCAGGGGATGGGATCTGGAAATGATCCTATTGTAGGTGGCGAGGCAGCTGAAGAAGACCGCGAGAGATTAAGCAAACTTCTTAATGGAGATATTATCTTCTTAACATGTGGCCTAGGTGGAGGAACTGGTACTGGAGCAGCACCAATTATCGCAGAAGAAGCAAAAAGAAACAAAGCGATTGTCGTTACCTTTTGTTCACTTCCCTTTAAATCTGAAGGCACTCAAAGAGCAGTTAAAGCAACCCAAGGTCTTAGAAATCTTGCGGAATTTTCTGATTTTCTAATAACCGTCCCAAATGATAATCTTCTTAGCATAGTTGGGAAAATTCCGATGATTACTGGTTTCAAAATTATGGATGAGGTGTTAATTCGCAACATTGGAGAAGTAGTTAATCTGATTAACAATTGTGGATTAGTCAACATAGATTTTGCTGATGTGAAAAGAATTTTTGTGAAAAAAGAAAAGTATCCATCAGGACTCATTGGAATTGCAGAATCTGTGGGAAACGAAGCGGATTTAATCGAAAAAGCAAAATTGGCGTTAAACAACCCATTATTAGAACCAGATACAAGTAAAGTCGAGAGATGCATAGTGTCTATTACTGGTGATCATACACTATCATTATCTAAAGTAGATAGTGTTATATCTACTATTACTAACGGGATCCCTGAGGAAGCTCAACTAAAATTTGGGGTTCAAAACAAACCTGATATGGGATCCAAAGTAAAAATTATGGTTTTAGCAAATGGGCCAATATCACCATACGTGCAAGCTGCTGTAGACTCCGGTGACAGTTCTTCTCCTCTTAATATGTTTGGCTTCTAAACTTCTAAATTTCTTATTAATGTAAAATTTCTCTAGATTTATCTAAGTTCACTCACTCTATTTCTTAACTTAAATTCAAGATCTAGGTAATTTTAAATGTCACTAGCAATGCCCGAAGATGAGTTAAAAAGAGAAATTCGAGAATATCTCGATAAAAGAAAAGTATTGGTGTTATGTACTTGTTCTAATAACGTCCCTCGTGCAACTCCCTTAGATTTTTATACAGATCAAGACAGTTTTAACATATATGTGGGACCTACTCCTGGTCAAAAAGTAAAGAATATTGAAGAAAATCCAAATGTTAGTATTGGGATTTACACTCCCTTTTCCGAAGGTAAAATCCAGGGTATGCAAATTACGGCTTCTGGGAAAGAACAATTGATCTTTTTAAGGGAAGGGGATGAAGAATTCGAAAAGGCTCAAAAAATTGTACGAGGAAAGCGAAAATTACTATTAAAAATAATTCCAGAAAAGATAGAGCTACTAGACTATGATTTTGCCAAAAAAGGATACTCACGTCTTCAAATCTTAGATCTCTAATTTTTTCTTGGTTTTTTATTCTTATTTTTAAGAGCTTGTTATTATATTAAATGAATTGAATTTTTTGAAGCCAAAATTGTTATACATTATTTCAGCGGGATTTCCTTCTGTAACTGTAAGTAATACTTTTTTATAACCTACTCTTTTAACAACTTCCAAAACTTTTGAAAGCAGGGCTTTTCCAATCCCTATTCTCTGATGGGAATCGTGGATAGCGATATTTTGAATAATCACCTCACCTTCTTGATTCCCTATTTCTGTAAGACAACATCCCACAATCTCTCTATTTTTGTCTATTATTACAAATGAACAATCTTTTAGACAGAAAATATCCCAACTATTTTTTAAATCCTCTAAATAAAGAGGAACTGAACGTATCTCTTCCCAAAAAGATTTATCAGGATGGTTTTTATATACCTCAACGCAAAGTTCAGCAATCTTAGATAAATCCTCTTTAGTAAAAGGAGCGAAGGAATAATCTGATTTCAGTTTATAATTTCTATCGAAATTCTCAAGATTTAAAGTCAAGTTACTTCTTTTTAAAATACTAAAACCGAGTTTTTTTAATGGATTAGCTAAATAATCATTGGGAAAAGTAAAAGCGGCATTATTAAATTTTTTAATTCCATGCTTCTGCCTTAAGTTCTTAATTGCTCCTTTTAATAAGATGTAAGCTATCTCTTCTCTTTCATCAATGTTCGTAATAAAAAAATGTCTGATTAAACATAACTTGTTATTAATAAATCTAGTTATCATGAAACCTATAACTTCTTCATAGTTTCTTATATCATAGCAGATAAAATCGTCATTTTTAGATTTAATTACACTCTCAATCCTATCAAACCAAGAGTCTGCTTCTTTTAAATCTTTTAAGATTATTTTTACAAAGTAATTCCTTATTGATTCTTTAAGAACACCAAGTATCTTTTTATAACTATTCTGCGAATATTTTAGTTCTGCTACTTTATACAAATCCTGCACCATATAAGGATATAGAAAATAAACAAAAAAAAAATTTAACTATAATTAAAGAGACATCTTGATCATTTCTTGAGCATCGAAGAGTAATTCGGGATAGAATTTATAGCCCTCCACTTGAGCATAAAAAGTATATCTTCTACCAAGTGCTTGAAATGCTTCCAATATTTTATCATCTGGACATTCATACACCGCATATGTTTTTATCATACCATCTGCAGAAATGACCATCCAATGTTGGACTCTTTTCACAAAATCGGGGCTTTCTGGTTTATCTTTTTTTGTATAAACCTTTAACATTTCATTTGCATTGCCCTGGGGCAACCACCCTGTAACTAAAATTTGAGCCATTTTATTTCTACTTCTATATTTAATTCAAATTAAGATTTCAGTGTAAGTAAAAATCTACACAATAGTATAAAAGCTTTATCAGTTGATAGGTATTGGCATCGCCTTGCTTTATATGAATGGATTTATATAGAAATTCTATAAAAAAGTTGTTAAGATATAAAATATTAAATGAAGGTATTAAAGGAGAATCATAATTCTACTAATTATTTTATAAGATATTATAGACTATCAAAATTTGATTGAAGTGCTTTCAGATAAAGAACAGAAGGAACTTACCGTAGCTCAGACAGATAAACAATTGAAAAAAGTATTCAAGAAAATTGCTTCAAAAAATCCAGATAAATATTTCCCAACGAAAGAACTTAGAAGTTTAGGGTATATTAGAAAGCACTGTGAATGCTGTGGCAATTATTTTTGGACAACAATAAAAGAAAGAGTGGTGTGCGGAGAACCTGTTTGTTCCGGTGGATTTCAAGTAGTTATTGATAATCCTTCAAAAACTAGGCTATCATTTACCGAAGTTTGGAAAAAAATGGTTGAAATTTTAGAACCACGAGGATACACTCCGGTTAAACGTTATCCTTGTGTCGCTAGATGGAACCCTACATCAGAATTTACAGCAGCTTCGATATATGCATTTCAACCATACGTAATTACTGGAGAAGTAGAACCTCCCGCTAAAAAGTTAATCATCCCGCAATTTTGTTTAAGATTTAATGATATTGAAAATGTTGGAATTACAGGGTCACATCACACAGGGTTCGTTATGATTGGACAACATGCGTTTGTATCCCCCCAAGAATGGAACCAAGGAGAACTTTTTATGGATATTCATGATTATCTTCATAAAGGAGTTGGTCTACCCAAGGAAGAAATAATCATCCATGAGGATTCATGGGTAGGAGGTGGTTCATTTGGTTGTAGTCTTGAATTTTTTAGTAGGGGAGTAGAATTATTTAATCAAGTTTACACCATGTTCGAACAAACCCCAGAGGGTCCACGAGAATTAAAGTTGAAAGTTCTTGATATGGGTTTGGGTCAAGAGCGTATTGCATGGTTCTCACAGGGAACCCCAAATATGTATGAAGCCGCATTTCCATTTGTATTAGAGAAATTAAGAGAGATTACTGAAATCGAAATAGATCTGGAATTATATAATCGATTTTCTCAATTCTCGGCGTATTTAAATATTGATGAAGTTGAAGATATTAATGAAGCGTGGGATCGCGTTGCTAATGAGTTAAATGTCGGTGTCGAAGAATTAAAAAGCAGAATCATGCCCATGACAGGGCTTTATTCAATAGCGGATCATTCACGAAGTTTATTGTTTGCAATAAATGACGGGAAACTTCCTTCAAATGTGGGTGGAGGCTATAATCTGAGAGCAATCTTTAGAAGAGCGATTAGTTTCATTGATCAATTCAATTGGCCAATTGATATAGCTGATGTTTGCAGATGGCACGCGGAGGAATTAAATGGATTATTTCCTGAAGTCTCTGAGCATTTAAATGAAATTAAAGAGATCCTAGATGTGGAAAAGGAAAAATTCTATGCTACTAAGAAAAAGGCTGGCAAGATTTTAGAAAGAGAGCTAAAAAAAGGTGAAATTTCTACAGACACTCTTATAGAACTATATGATTCAAATGGGATAAGTCCCGATATGGTTAAAGAAGCAGCCAAGAAACATGGTGTTAACATTAAGATTCCAGACAATTTTTACAGTCTTGTTGTCGAACGGCATGAAAAAACCGAACAGATTCATGCTACTGGTAAGGAAATTGAACTTGATCTCGAGGGGATTTCAGAAACAAAATCACTTTATTATTGGGATTATACAGAAACTTCAAACGAGGCTGAGGTGCTAAAGATTATTGATAATATGGTAATTCTAGATCAATCCGTAGCTTATCCAACCTCTGGAGGACAAATTCATGATATAGGAACTATAGAGGGGCAAAAATTTGATGATGTTTTTAAACAAGGTAATTTCATTGTTCACGTTTTAGAAGAAAAACCTAAATTTAAGGAAGGAGACAAAGTTAAAATAGAGGTTGATAAATCATGGCGAACCCAGCTGTCCCAACATCACACAGCTACCCATATTGTTAATGCCGCAGCAAGAGATATTTTAGGAAATCATATAAACCAAGCAGGTGCAAGAAAAACTCTCAAAAACTCCCATCTTGACATTACTCATTATGCTCAAATTCCCAGAGATAAAATCATGGAAATAGAAAAGAGGGCAAATGAAATTGTAGAGAAGAAAATCGATTTACATCTTGATTTCATCCCTCGTTCAGAAGCAGAACAAAAATATGGGATGGTAATATATCAAGGAGGGGCGGTTCCCGGTAAAAATGTACGAATTGTTGAAATCCCTGGAATCGATGTTGAAGCTTGTGGTGGGACCCATTTAAATAATACTTCTGAAACAGGTTATATTCACATTACAAAATCTCAAAAGATACAAGATGGAGTTGTAAGACTGGCCTTTACAGCTGGAGATGCTACAGATAAATTAAAAGAGAGACATAAGAAAATTTTGAATGAATTGAAAGACATTTTAAATGTTCATCGCAAACAACTCGTCGGGCGTGTAGAAGAATTGCTTGAGAAATGGAAAAGTGTAAATAAATCATTGAAATCTGGGAAGGTAGATGAGAGAGATTTAAAATTAACTAGTAGTGAAGTCTTCGAAGGAGATATATTATCTGAAATATCTCAATTCTTGAGCACTAAAAAAGACGAGGTTCCAACTAAGGTTAGAAAGCTTTATAATGAATGGAACAAAGGAAAAACAAAATTATCCGAAATTAAAAATCTATTTAACGATGACCTAATTGAAAAGAAAATTAAAAATTCAAAAATTTACCATAATATAAAAATTCTCTTTGAATCAACTATTGATTTAACCCAAAAGGATTTAAAAAATTTAAGTCAGAAGATTTTAAAGAAAGATCCAAATATGATCACATTTGTAGCAAATCAAGATAAAAAAGGCATAACGCTTATGGGTATGTTAGGCAGCAAAGTATCCTTAGATTCAGAAATAAACATCGGTAAAATTGTATCAAATGTGGTTGAACACTTCGGTGGGAAAGGAGGAGGCTCATTAGATTATGGTCAGGGATT
>JBHLOF010000019.1:0-45592 GCA_048940805.1 Promethearchaeota archaeon | reverse complement strand
ATATCTTCTTGTCACTGCCATTCTAACGGATTCTGGATTTCTTAAGTATGGAAATAATAATACAATACAAAATTTAAGCATATTATTAGATGATGATGTAAACATTCAAGATATTCAAATGTTTCTAGACAGAGAAGTTGACATCTCTGAAAGAATTGCTCAAATAAAAGGTTTGCAGAGAGTAGAATTAATTCGCGAAGGAAATTTTTTAATCGGTATTACTAATGTAAGTAGTTTTGGGGCAAAAGTTGCAAGTACATTAATAAAAATTGGTTTCGACATCGTTCTTACCCATTCAATAGATAAAGAAAAGACACATATCAATGGGAGAGCTAAAAAGAGTATTTGTCTAAAAACTGGTTTGCATATGGGGAAGATTTTTGAAGAAATTTCAGAGAGTTGTGGTGGGAACGGAGGTGGTCATGATGGTGCCGCGGCATTGACTTTTAATAAAGATTTTGATTTTATATTAAAAAAGATTATTAAGAAAATAAAAAACCAGTTAAGAACTAAGCTTTAATTAATAATAGATTATTATATTTCAGAATCTAAAATAGATTTATTTTACACATGGATTTAATAAGATTTGAAGACTTTTCTTTTCGATATAAGGGAAATGAGGATTATGCCTTAAATAATATTAAATTAAAAATAAAAAAGGAAGAGGAGTTCATATTATTATGTGGAGAAACAGGTTCTGGAAAAACAACACTAATTAAATGTATGAATGGACTAATTCCACAATTTTATTCTGGGTATTATAGAGGAAATGTATTTATAAATGGAAAAAACACCGTTGAGACTACTATTGCTAATTTGTCGACTGAAGTTGGCATTGTCTTTCAAAATCCAGAAAATCAGCTAATAGCCATGAATGTTGAACACGAAATTGCATTTGGGTTAGAAAATCTTGGTGTCTCTCGAAAAGAAATAGCTCAAAAAATTGAAGAAAGTGCATCTTTAACTGAAATTGAACACCTTCTTGATAAAGCCCCATTTGAATTAAGTGGTGGGGAACAACAAAGAGTCGCTATTGCTTCCATATTAGTATTAGAACCGAAAATATTAATCCTAGATGAACCTACCGCGCTATTAGATCCACAAATGGCAAGAAAGATCATACTACTTCTAAAAGAGATCCAAGCAGAAAGAGAAATTACAATCATAATTAGTGAACATAGGTTAGATTTATTACTTCCGTTTGCAGATCAAATGATCCTGATGAAAAATGGGTGCATTGTAGAGCATGATTCTCTGGATGTGGTTTTAAACGGTGAAAACTTTCAAAATTTAAATCTTAACAAACCAGTTTTTTACACTATTTTCAAGAAATTAAAAGATGAGAATTTATATAAAGGATCTATTCCAACTTCTATACCAGAGGTAGTAAAATCCTTGAAAAACATAGCATTAAAGTAAGTGGTGAGAACGATAACTTCAGATATGCCCTTTATAATGATGAAGGATGTAGTATATACTTATCCTAATGGCACTACAGCATTGAAGGAAGTAAATCTCAACATTTTTCGAGGAGAAATCGTTGGTATAATGGGTAAAAATGGTGCAGGCAAAACAACTCTTATACGAACCTTGAATGGGCTAATAAGACCAAATCAAGGTAAAATCTATATTAAAAATAATAATATTAGTACTATAAGCATCGCAACATTATCAAAACAAGTAGGTTTAATTTTTCAAAATCCTTCTCACCAGCTATTTGCAAATACATTAGAAGATGAAATAAAATTTTCATTAAAAAGCTTTAATTTAGATAAGGAAGAAAGTCAAAAAAGAACAGATGAGATATTAAAACAATTTAATCTTGAGAAATATCGAGATAGATCTCCACTGAATCTTTCAGGTGGTGAATCTAAAAAATTAGCTATTGCTTCAATATTTTGTAGAAATCCAGATATTTTAGCATTTGACGAACCCACTTTAGGTCAAGACGCAAAGGAGATTGATTTCTTTATTAGATTAATCCAAAAAGAAACAGAACATAACAAAACGATAATTATAGTTACACATAATATTGAATTTGCTTTTGAATACATTCCTAGGACAATTTTAATGGCAGATGGGAAAATTATTGCTGATGGTCCTACTCAAAAAGTCTTGAACAGTGAGAGTTTAGTAGAAAAATCTTCTTTAGTATTACCTCAATCTAAACAACTCTCATTAGCTTTACAATCAGAGGGATTTCAAAACACAGAGAATTTGTTTTCTAAGCTTGATACAATAAAGTATCTAACTCAATTTTTTAAGAATATATCAAATAATACTCGAGAGTGATGAATAGATTGTCTTTAGAATTTCTGAATGCCTTTAAATTCATGAGAAAAAAATCATTATTACATAATTTGGATCCTCGAACAAAATTATTTCTTGCTATAATTTATACAATTTCAGCATTGCTATTCAATGAAATTATTCCTTTATTCTTAATATTTATTAGTATTATCCCAATTGTAATAGTTGGAAAGATCTTTAAACAATGGGTAAAGAGCATTCGAGGGTTATCGTTTTTGATGATTTTCATTATCGTTTTAAATACATTGTTCATATCATTATCTTTTGCAGTTGCTATGGTATTAAGAATTATCATCATGATTTCGGCATTTTCAATCTTCTTTTTAAGCGTAGATCCAAACGATTTAGCTCTTTCTCTAATATCTATGAAACTACCATATGAATTTGCATTTACGTTCTCTTTAGCATTTAGATTTGTGCCGACAATCGCAAAAGAGGCCCAAAATATAATAGATGCTCAACAAAGTAGAGGATATGAAATGCAAGAGAAAGGATTTATCAATCAAATTAAAAATCTTTTTCCATTATTAATTCCATTGATAATTTGCTCAATTAGAAGAGCTTTCAATGTAGCTGAAGCTTTAGAATCAAGAGCGTTTGGAAGTAATAAAGAACGTTCCTACTATTATACAATTAAATATACTTACAAAGACTGGCTGTTTACAATTTATTTAATATTGTTTATTACATTTTTTATTATTCTTAAAATTCAGTTTTATTCATTACCAGAATTCTTTTCATGGAGTTTACCTGTATGATTGTAAAAGAATTTAATATTGATCATTTACAGTTAAAATATTTCGTCGGAATTATTCAGGTAAGATTTGAATTGAATCAATTTTTAGAAGACTATCACATTTCTAATGAAGACAACGCATTACATTACCTATTTAAGATATTAGAAGAGTTTCAAAATAAATATGAAGCATCAATTATACAGTTAATCAAGGATAATTATATACTAAACCTAGATCATTTATTTATTGCTTGTTATTTTCTTCAAAAAGCGTTATATTATGAAACTCTTATATCAAATAAGAAAAATATTGAATTATTATTGTATTTATCCACACATAGACAAATTAATAAGAGTATTAAATTATTTGGGCTTGATTCTAATGATTTAAAAAGGGGGACATTTATACTCTGTATCATCTCACCTAGTAATAATATAGAAAGCATAAATAATGAGATGCTAAAAATAATCAGAGCGAGAGAAATAAATATAACCATAGATGATTTAACACTTGAAAAGATCGAAGAAATAATAAAACAATACGACTTATCTGAATTACAAATTAAGGCAATATTAAATTCTTACGGGGTAAGAAGTATAAAACGGGAGACCAAGCAAAACATAAAACTTTTATCGTTTGTTATATTTGATTTAATCTGCGAGAGAATGGCACTACTCAATGTAGAAAAAGGCGTATCTCATTAATTGAAATTAGTCTAATTTGCGAATAGTATCTTCTTTCTGTAAAAAGGAAATACCGCAATAATTTCCCAATACTTCTATCCTAATCACCTTATCAGGATTCTTGAGATCAACCTTATTATCGATCCCCACTGCAATTCGTTCAATAAGAGTATCTCTCTCTATTTTTTCATGTTTTCTCCGTTTCAATACTATCTTGAAAGAATCTTCTTCTGTAATAAAGGATTTATAATGACCCTGGATCACATTTACCAATGTCCTAGTTTTTGTTTCACAAATGAAGTCTATTGGGATAATTTTCAAGATATATTGGAAAAAGTGAGGATTTTCTTTCAAAATATTAAGTATTTTTTGGATAATAGTTTTTGCTTCTATGTTAGTTAACGCAGATATTAATCCTGGGAACGACAATCTAGTTATAATTGGATAATTGTCACCACAGATTAATAAAGTAAACCATAATTCTGCACTAGCATTTGTTTCATTATATCGAGATGTAGAAATTAATAAATTAAAATTTTTAATTTGATCCACTTCCTTTTATGTTAAAAATTCTAAGATCTCTTCTTTTGGTATCTGCCCTATTCTTAAGAATCTAGGCGTGGATGTTGAACAGTCTACAATAGTAGTTGAAATTTGAGATTTCGACTTACCACCGTCAATAATCAAATCAATCGGACTTAAAATTTTTTTGGTGACTTCTTCCCCGCTAACACAGGGTGGTTCACCAGAATAATTTGCGGAAGTTCCTACAATAACTCCTAAATGTCCTTTCGATTTCAAAATGTTTAATATTTCCAAAATTATTTTATTCTCTGGTACTCTCAATCCAATTGTATCTTTAAAAGCAGTTACCTCAGCCGGAATTATACTAGGTTTCTTTTTTTTTAAAATTAAAGTGAGTTGCCCCGGCCAATATTGTTGTGCTAATTTTTCAGCCAATTCGTTAAATTCAGCAATTTTCAAGACCTCTTCAACATCTGAAGCTAATAATAAAAAGCCCTTGTTTCTATCTCGAAATTTTATCTCAAATAATTTATTGATCACATTTAAATCTAAGGGATTCCCTCCAATGCCGTATACTGAATTAGTGGGGAAGGCAATTATTTTTCCCTCAATTATGTTTTCAACAGCAATCTCTAAATATAAGGCTATCTCATCCAGTTCTTTCCCCGCAAGTTTTACTAAAAATCCCATAAATATTTTTAAGATCTATATCTAAATCCATTAAATTGGAGAAATCAGTATAAATTATAAATTTGTTTCATTAGGATTTCGGGTATTGCTCTTGACAACTCAGTTCTACAGTAATTCGTTCCCAGTTATATTCCAATCGCTCTTGAAGTTCAATTAAATCCTTTTCCGAAATCTGTGCAAATCTTTTTTGTTTAGAAAGATAGTCAACTAACGGAGCTCTTTTGGAAGGATCTAATAGGGATTTACTCTTTTTCGATAATGTCATAATACCATTTTCAACTTCATATAATATCCAAGAACCTGATTTTACAGCTAACCTTGCAACCTCAATTGCATTTTCAGAATTGAATCCCCATCCAGGGGGACATGGAGCTAAAATATGTATGTATTTGCAACCTTTTATCGATTTAGCTTTCTTAAATTTATCATATAAGTCAAGTGGTTCACTTATACTGCAAGTTGCTACATATGGTATATTATGTGCCGCTAAAATACCTGGAAGGTTTTTTTTGTACCTTTCTTTACCTAAGGTTGTTGTAGTAGTTATTGCACCGTGAGGTGTGCTTGAAGATCGTTGAATTCCTGTATTCATATATGCTTCATTATCATAACAACAATAGATGATATCTGTGTTCCTTTCTGCGGCTCCACTAAGACCTTGAATACCTATGTCTGCTGTGCCCCCATCTCCTGCAAACACTAATGTTGTAATTTCATCCCATCCTCTGTTTGGGAATTTATATGCTTTTGCGTCGAATGCGGCTTTCATTCCTGTTGCTGCTGCAGCTCCCGCAGCAAAAGCCATATTTGTAAAGGGAAAATTTGGTGCTGTTTTAGGCCATAATCCAATAACTACATTCAAACATGAAGCGGGAGTTACTAGAGCAGTATTTGGACCCAAGGCTTTCATTGCCCATCTGAGGGAGATTTCAAGACCACAACCAGCACAACACGAATTTCCTGGAAGAAAATGTTCTTCTTGACAGGATTCTAGGGCTTCTCTTAATTTTACCATTTCTTATTCCACCTCCAATAATCCATCCCAGAGTGTTCCATGAATAATATCTTTTGGAAGCTCTCCAGTTTCATTTAAATTGACTAGAATTTTTAACTGTTCTTTTTGCTGTTCCAAAGAGACTTCTCTTCCTCCTAAACCGTTAATGATTGGTAAAACTTTTGCTCTTTCTTCTGTGCCATGTAAAGCTGCCTTAACTTCGCAACTCACTGGTCCTCCTGTTTGAGATCCAAATGCGGTTGCTCTGTCAATTACTCCGATAAGATCAACTTTTTTTACAGCATCAATTACATCTTCTACGGGGAAAGGTCGAAAATGTCTTAATTTTGCCATTCCTACCTTATAACCTTCTTCCCGTAAGTCATCAATGGCTTGTTCCATTTGTAATGCTAGATCCCCATAAGTCATAACCCCCACTTCGGCGTCATTTAATTTATACTCTTGCATTAATCCATTTCCATAATTTCTCCCAAATAATTTCTCGAATTCATGAGCCGCCTCTTTTATCTTTTCTTTTGCTCGAATATGAGCATCATGGATTTTCATTCTAAATTCGTAATAAAAACCTGAAGGCATTATTAAATTCCCAAACATCATAGGTCTTTTTGGATCTATCCAAATATGAGGCCATCCCTCTTCCCCTGGTAAAGAAGGTAAGTATTTATCAATTAAATCTTGTTCTTCTATAATCACTGGTTTCGACGTATGGGATAGAATAAATCCACCATATGCTACAAATTTTGGAAGAAGTATCTCATGATCTTCGCATACTTTATATGACATCAAAATCTCATCATATATTTCTTGATGCGATGCACAAAAGGAACTCATCCATCCTGTGTCTCTTTGACTTAATATATCAGTAAAATCTGCCCAAATATTCCATGGTGGAGCAGGTCCCCGGGATGCAATCGCAACTACAATGGGAAGTCTCGCACCTGCTGCCCAATGTATCATTTCATGGGCATAAAATATTCCCTGACCTGATGTAGCAGTGAAAGTTCTTGTTCCTGCTTTACTAGCTCCCACCACTGAAGCAAAAACGCTATGCTCAGACTCAACTTTGATATATTGGGTTCCAGGCATTTCTCCATTATCCGCAAATTCAGACAATTTTTCTACAACAGTCGTTTGAGGTGTTATCGGGTATGCGCTGATTACTTGAACCCGTGCAGATTTCGCTGCATAAGCCGCAGCTTCATTTCCCTTAATTATTTTTGTTTCCCTTTCTTGAATAAAATCTTTTTGTGCTTCAACCATCTTTTATATCACTCTCTCTAACCATTTCAATCATGTTCGAAGGACATTCTTTAGCGCAAATACCGCAACCTTTGCAGTACTTAAGCTCAATTTCAAAAGTTCCATCCTCCTTTTTTCTAATTACCCCTTCTGGGCAGTACATCCAGCAAATACCACATTTATTACATCCTTCTTTTATGATAGGTCGAAAAGTTCTCCAATCACCAGTTGTCCCCATACTCCCATCAATAGGCAATGAGATGGGAATGGGTGGTAATTCTTCCCAATTTTTATACTCTTGAACTTTAGGACGCTCCTCTTTTGATTTATTTATTTTTTTCCATTTTTTTGAATTAGATTTCGACATTTTAAATCTCTCTGACAGTTTCATAAGCGTCTCTAGCGACGCTCATATTCTTTTCTGCCCTTTTAACTCCAAATTCTTTTTTAATAACTTTTTCCATAATCTTCAAATCATAATAACCAGAAATTTTACCAAATGCTCCTAGCATAGGGATATTTAAAATAGGACCGCTAGAATGCATGAATTCTCGTTTAATGCAAATTCCGGTAGCATCAACTATAAAAATACGTATTTTTTCAGGAAATCCGTCCCTGTTTATTGGAATTGGACTATTAACAATGAGTGTAACTCCCTCTTTTATAGTCTCTCTAATTGTTCGTATCTCTAATAATGACACATCAAATAATAGAAGATAATCTGGATTTACTACACTATCATAAGTTTTAATAGGTTTTTTCATTGAGACTTTTGTAAAAGCCTGTATCGGGGCACCTCTCCTCTCTGCTCCAATTATGGGGATGGCTATTGTGTCTTTAAATCCTTTTTCAAATGCCATTTCTGCCAATAATTGGCTTGCTGTTATACAAGTTTGACCACCTCTACAATGCATAGATATTTCTACAATTTTTTCATCGATCGACAATTTTTTGTCAGCTTTTTACTGTTTTTCTAAAGTAAACTAAACGCTCTTTATATTATCTTTAAAAATAGAGATCAATAAAAAACTTTCGAAATAAATTTATAATCTGTAGGGATTTTATTCTAATAAATCATTAGACGATTAATTTTTACCAAAAGGAACAAAAATGATGGAGTTTTTATTTAATAATCAAACTAACTCTTAATTTATAGATGCTTCGGAAGTTGTAAATATGTCAAAAAATGAATATTCAATACTATGCCCTGCTTGTAAACAAGGTAATATTAAAATAAGTAAGACAGTCTATGATCTTCCGGATAAAGATAAAATGCTCATTATTAAATTTGAATGTAATAAATGCACCTTTCTAAAAAATGATGTTATACCTCTTACTACGAATATGGAACCTGGAATAATGACTCTTCAAGTCGAAAATGAATTAGATCTGAAATCTAAAATATATCGTTCCCCGGTGGGGAAACTAGAAATACCTGAACTAGATATCACGGTAGAACCGGGTCCAAGAGCAGATTTCTACTACACAAATGTTGAAGGTATTTTACTTCGTTTTGAAAGTGCCGTTTCAATATATAGGAATAACCTTCATGAAGAGGATGAGCAATTGGCTGAGATTGAGCAACTTTTAAGAGATATAAAGAAAGCAATGAAAGGTCAATTAAAATTCACATTAAAACTCACTGATACCCAAGGAGGAAGCTATATCATCCCTTATGATAAATCAAAATATACATATGAAAAGTTAAACAAAAACGATATAGAATAAAAATAAAAGGAATGAAAGAGAAATGAGTTTACAGGAATGTTTATCAAGTCGGAAAGATTGTTCAGGACAATGTAGAATATTATCGCTTAAAGAGATCTTAGATATTTGTAGGTCAACCAACCAGGCAATAACTTCAAAATCTTTATTTATTGTTTTACCCGATGGAGCAGATTATACGGGAGGAATATATTTGTATAAAGATAAAGAGTTAAAATTCATCACGGATAAAGAAAAAACTGGGTATTCTATGGAACTCTATCCAGAATTGTTATGGAATGAATCTATAAAATTAAATGAATTAGTTGATGTAGGGCTTATTTGGCAATATCTTTCATTGAAGGTGGGAAGCATGGGGCTTGGAGTATCCCAACGTGCGAGACCTCCGAAAAAATATAATAAACTCATTAATATTACACTTAATCAAAATCACACTCTTTTATATTCTGTTGCAGTTCGTGAGAGGGATAGAGATGATTTATTGGAAGACACTTTAAAACCTCTTCAAAAAGAAGAAGTGGAGGATATAATATTACTAGATACTCCAGCATGCTATAAAGATCGTTCAGTTTATAAAAAGCAATATAATGGTGTTCCATTAGATACCGCTATCTTTAATCAAATTGAAAAAAAGACTTTAAATTATACAAATTTATATGAGATCTCTCAATTATTATGGGCATGTCAAGGAGAAAATGATCATGCAACTCATGGAAACAGAGATCCATTAGAAAAAAATGGTTATGGTAGAGTTCATGCTTCGGGATGTGCTGGATACTCTGTTTATCCTATTGTTCTTGTCGAGGATCTTGCTAATTTGCCGAAAGGCTCATATATTTATAATCCTGTGGGATATTCAGCATTAAATAGATGGATAAAGGTGAATGAAAAGACAACTTATGATCATTTTCTTCAGCATTTTGCTTCAGATTTTTCTAAAAAAAAGTTCGAAAAGGAATTTGGCATTAATTTAACAAATTATGCTATTCTATTATGTATTGATAGAAAAAAGCCATGCTCAGGATTTATGCATAGTACAATTGGAAAAACTTTCATGAACACTAAATATTGGGCTGAGGTTGAAGCAGGTATGGCACTTGCAGGATTGCAACTTCAAGCTAATGCTTTAGGACTTCAATGGCATAAAATAGTTATCTCAAATCCAGACGATCCAAAGTATAAAAAGTTATTCAATCTTAATCTCGCTGAACAATCGATAAATAAAATGGTACTCAATCTAGTCAATCAAGCAAAAAATGAGAGATTATCTCTTAAAGGAAATTTAGTACCAACAGTTTTATTTTTTCTCAAAAAGAAATAAGATTAAAGATAATTTTATCATGAATGGATGAATAACCTTGAATTTAATTTTGATAAGTACATCAATATACATAGCTAATATTATTTTATCTTTTATATTAGCAGTAAGTATAATTGATAAACTCTATATTTCCAAGAAATTTTCAAAAGAAAATGATTTTCATTTCTATAACGATTTGTTTTCTTGGGAGATGTTCTACATTTTTATTGGTATTGAAAATATAATAGCAATAATTTCTCTATTTATTTCTTTTAATATTTTAGTATCTTATATATTCTTGAGAATTAGAATTTTAATCTTATTTTTTCCATTTTGGACAAAAATGTTTCACTTAGAAAAGGTTATGAATAAAATTACATATGAAAGACACAATTTTGCTGGTATTATCCCTCTTATTTTGGTATTAGTTTTGGGTTTCACAAATTTACCTAATAAAATATTAATTGTAATTTTTTTTGGTACAACATTCATTCCTTTTCTAATTTTGCTTATATTTTTCAAAAATACAGGAACAAAGCGAGTAAAAACTTTGAAGATTATATCTGGATCTATATTTATTGGAATAGGTTATATATTTAAACCTGAAATCATGACAGGTTATCTTGGAATTACTGAAAGTTTAGATATATTGATAATATTAACCGCACCTATTTTATTTATAATAGGATTATTATTAATATTTGAAAGTTATAGAAAAGAATTGTAATTGATACACATAAGATTTACTATGATAATAAAAATATTTTAAAAAATTGTAATAATTCATAATTCTATTCTCAACCCATCATAAGCAAAGATATCTTTAAACTTACTCAAAAAATTTACAATAAAGTCTGGGGATTAAGTTTTTAATCAAAAATCGCTTAATTAAATAGTCAACATACTAAATTAAAGATGATTAAGGTGATTATATTACTATCAAAAAAATTGGAATTTTAACGGGCGGCGGAGTCATGTTTAAGGCTTTCCTTAACTGCCGTATACTGCCCTGGTTTAAATTCAGTAATTTATGGAATTATGCTTAAAGCTTATGAAGCGGGTATTGAATGTGTTGGTATATTAAAAGGGTGGAAGGGTTTTATTGAAAACCTAACTATTCCGCTAAACATTGCTGAGCATGATGACCTACATACTGTGGGTGGGACCATTCTTTATACAAGTCGGACTAATCCATTTAAAGGATTAAGTTCCAAAGAGGAAAAAGCTAAGGAATTAACAAAGAAATTTGAGGACTTAGGTATCAATGCTCTAATTGCTATCGGTGGAGTTTTAAAATAAAATCTATTTTAAACTAAACACGATACGCTTGGAGTCGCCGATACCTTGTTTAAGTTTGCTGATGCCAAAGTAGTAGGTGTTCCAAAAACTATAGATAATGACTTAGCAGGAACTCATTATACGTTTGGGTTCTGGAGCGCTGTACAATTAGCATCAAACTCAATGGATAACTTGACAACTACAGCTAGATCTCATCAGAGAGTTTTTATTGTTGAAATCATGGGTCGAGATGCCGGATTTCTGACAATGTATAGTGGTATTTCTGCGGGAGCTGATATAATCTTAATTCCTGAAACACCATTCGATTTAAGAGTGGATATAATTGAAGTTTTAAAAAATCGTGTAAAAGCAGGTTATAAGCATCATATAATCGCAGTATCAGAAGGTGCATATCCGAAATCTGAGTCTTTAAACCGTGATTTTAAGACAATTTCGCAGGAAACTATTGATAAGTTACCCAAGGATTCGTTTGGGAATCCATTACTTACTCATTTAAAAATATCACAAATAATAGTACAGGAACTAAATTTAAGAGATGATTTAAAACAAGTTTTTAGTGAAAACGGAGTAGAGTTTGAATGTAGAAGCGTGATTCTTGGTCATACTATGAGAGCTGGAACACCAAATTCATTTGATCGAATTTTGGGACTACGATTCGGATTAGCTGCTATGAAATTAATTTTAGATAACAAATTTGGGAATATGGTTTCTCTCCAACATAATAAAATAGAAGTTGTTCCTCTCTCGGAAGGAGTTAAGAAAAAATATATTACTAATGACAACGATAAGATGGAATTAAGAGATTTGCTTGTAAAAATTAGGTATCTATCAAAACAATAATTAATTTTTTTTTGAGAAGACAATAATTCTTTTCTTCTAGTATTACTTAATTATATATTAGATTTTAAACAAGGTTAAAATAAAATAGGAAGTGTTAGAAATGAGCGCAGAAGAGGGCAATCGAAACAATCCATATTCTTATAATGATTATTTGATTGTTAAAAATAGTTTTAATTTTTATAGAGATGATTTGTTTCTTCAGGCCTTAGTAAAAAAATACACAGGCAAAGATTTTGAAAAGATTGATACCGAGCTTAAAGAATTATCAGATAAAGTTTCTTATCAATGGAGAGATCTAGCTGATGAGGCAACTCGACTTGAAAATAGAATAAAATGTACCACTATTCAACATTATGATGCCTATAACCATAGGATTGATCGGATAAGAAGAGCAGCTGAAACAGAAAAATTAGAAAAGGAGATATTTACTCTTGGTCTTTATGATCCAAAAAGAAATAGTGCATGGGGTAGGTTCATAAAGATGTTTTTATTTTACGAACTTGGTGAATCTGGTGTTATGTGTCCAGTAGCTTGCACTCATGGTATGGTTTGGCTGATGCAAAAGTATGAAAAGTCTTTGGATTCAGAATCTCGTAAGATTCTATCAGCGATAAGAGATGGTGTGAATGGAGAATATAGTCTAGGTGCACAATTTGTGACTGAAATTCAAGGAGGAAGTGATGTACCAGCTAACCTTTGTGAAGCTGTATTTGAAGTAGAAGAGGGACCTGATGGGATATCTAATTGTTGGCGTATTTATGGACAGAAGTTTTTCTGTTCAGCAATGCAAGCAGACTATTCTGTTGTAACTGCTAAACCAAAAGGTGTTAAATCCTCAACAAAGGTAGCTGCATTTGTTGTACCTTCTTGGCTACCTGGAAATAAAGAACGAGAAATTAGGAATTCTTACACTATAGATAGATTAAAACAAAAGCTTGGTACTGCTGAATTACCAACTGCTGAGATTACATATAATGGTGCCGTTGCTTATCCTATTGGACCACTAGAGAAAGGACTTGCAAATGTTGTTGGGATAGTTCTATCCATATCAAGGCTTCATGTTGCTTTTGGAATGGCTTCTGGATGTTTACGTGTAGTGCGTGAAGCAATATTATATGCTCAATTTAGATCAGCATTTGGTGTCCCCGTTTCAAATTTTCCATTAATGATTAATCAGATCAATGATTTAAGGCATTTTGCAAGAAGAGCGGCTGCTGGATGTTTCAAAGTGTACTCTGAATTCATACATTTTGAGGAAGAACTCATAAGTGGAATACGAGATATCCAAAAAATTGATAATCTAAAAGAACGTAAACGTCGTTTTAGATTGCGTGAGTTAATTATGCTCCAAAAAATTGTAGTAGCTGATCAAGCACCCACTATAATCCGGAAGGCAATATCCTTTTTTGGTGGTCATGGAATTATGGAAGATTTTGTTTCATTTCCTCGATTCCATAGAGATTCTCTAATTATGGAATTATGGGAAGGACCTAGAAACGTTCTACTCACGCAAATCCATCGTGACCTCCAAAGAGTATCGGAATGGTATCCTGCTGACGAATTTATTCGAGATATTCTTGATGGTGTAGAGGATGTAATTGTTGAACCGTTAGCTAATAGTTTTAGTCGTATTATATCTCATGAGAGCCTTTTAACTAATGATGAGAAAACTTTAGCTATATGTCGTGAATGGGAAGAATTATCTACAAAAATATTTAATCTATACCAAGACCAGGCATTAGTTGAACTTAATTATAAAGAAAAACCATTGAAATTTTCAAGGATAATACGAAAACTTAAAAAAATCATCAAAAATGAAAATGGGAATATAGTAATAAAAAATGGATTAAATTTATCTCATCCAACAGCTAAAACTAACGCAAAACAGCATCCTAGCTAGCTAAAACTAATATATTACTAGATCTTTCTTTTTTAATTTTGTAATTATAAATTTTTACAATTAGACCTGATTCTTCGTGAAATATAATTTTCACGAAAATTAATTTGGAAAAACATTGACTAAAAGATTCAGTTTATTCAAACTTCAAGTATAGTTCAACAATTTAATCTATAAATATTAAAAAAAATTACCCAAAACATATTAAAGGTATATATCTAAAAACACTCGTTTTTAAGGATTCGCAGGGATTGATTTATGTTAACAAAATTTAAACACACATATCATAGTTATCCTAGTGCATTTAAGGTACTCACTCTTGCCACGTTTATAGATGTGCTTGGATCCTTTTTATTATATCCTTTTTATGCCTTATATATAACAGAGCACTTTGGAGTTGGGATGACCCATGTAGGATTTCTCTTTTCTCTTTTCTCAATAGGAAATATAATCGGTGGTATTATTGGGGGTGCATTAGCTGATAAATATGGACGACGTTTGATGGTTCTTATTGGATTGACTACGAGTGGAGTGGGAAGTCTAATTTTAGGAATGATTAACGATCTGAATCTGTTTTTCTTTCTTTCGGCAATTTTAGGATTAGTAGGTAATTTTGGTCATCCTGCTCGACAAGCAATGGTAGTTGATCTATTACCTAAGGAAAAGCAGGCAGAGGGATTTGGAATTCAACGTGTTGCCTTTAATATCTCAGCAACAATTGGGCCCATTCTTGGTGGATTTTTAGCAACCCAATCTTATATGTCCTTATTTATTGCAGATGCTGTGAGTAGTATAATTACTGCGTTTATCGTAATTCTCGTAATTCCTGAAACAAAACCAGAACCCAAACCAAATGAAACTGAACAATCAGTAGTAAAAACGCTCGTAGGATACAAAGAAGTACTAAAAGACGGAATGTATATGCTATTTATCTCTGTATCAGCGATTATGGTATTGGTATATATGCAAATGAATAGTACTCTTTCAGTCTTCTTACGCAACGTTCATAATTTTCCCGTGCATCAATTCAGTCTTCTCTTAAGCATGAATGCGCTTATGGTTGTAGTCTTTCAATTCTGGATTACCAGGAAAGTTTCAAAATATGCCCCTATGAAGATGATGGCTTTTGGTACATTATTTTATATGATAGGATTTGGAATGTATGGTTTTGTTTCAGACTCATATCTGTTTTTTATCGCAATGGTAATTATTACTATTGGTGAAATGATTGTTACTCCTGTTGGACAGGCTGCAGCTGCTTCTTTTGCACCTGAAGATAAAAGAGGAAGATACATGGCAGTTTATAGCTTCCAATGGACAATACCTAATCTGTTTGGGATTTTTATTGCTGGTTTAGTCATGGAAAATTTAGGACCAAACTGGGTGTGGTACTTTGCAGGGATATTAAGCTTGATTTCAGTTATTGGTTTTATGCTGCTTAATTTTGCTACTAAAAATCGTATTTTGAGAAAATTGAAAGAACGAGAAAAAGAGCAAGAATTAACTACTCTACCTCAAATACAATCTTAAGATATTCATATTTAGAATTTAGCATTTCCAGAACATTTTTAGCAAACAATCTTAAATTTTTAACATTTTTAGGTTTCTCATCTCTTTGTTCTAGTAAGAATTCATGCAACATATTTCTAGTGGCATCGGGTCCACTTTTTTCAAGATACGCCATCCAGTGAATTGAAGTTCTGCAAATTCTCTTTAATTTCTCATCTGGATACTCTATTTTGTCAAAAATTCTCTCATGATATCTTTGTATGGCATTGCTGACCCGTTCTAAATGATCTGCAATTCCTAATGAATAACGGCATAAACTAATAATATTTGAAGTGATTCTTGAATTTCTAGTATTTGTAGCTGCTTCAAATGATTCCCATATTTCATTCCATTCACCCTTGTTTTTTCCTTCTAAACCATCATTAAATAGGGCTACATTAATAATATCACTTAGATCCACGTCATGCCCCCTTTTCAACTTCTTATTGAAAATCTCTTTTAGTTTTGTTCCTTCTAGATAGCTTCCAGAACCAAAATCAAGCAATTGATTCAAATTATTTGCGGCACAAAGTGCTTCATGTTTAGTTTCTCCCGTATCTGGATTAACCCATGATACTGACTTTTCGAATTCCCCTGTCTCTTTATTCTTGATCCATCCACATTCCTTCAAAGCATGATCCAATACACCTACCTGGAAACACCAAAAATCTATGTCATCAGTAAAGCGTTTTCTTCTCCAATCTCTAGAAGTATATTTCCCCAAATACAACTTTAGCGTACCTCGCACTAAAGCATATTTTCCCTCCTTCAACGCTGTTGTAGCACTATCACAATAAGGATTATCTGTATTTTCTGAACAACTAACAATATGATTTAAAACATTTCTCGCTTCTCCCGCTACAATGTCACATGGAATTCTCCCGTCAGAAGGATACGATCTTGATCCCCCATCTAAAAATTTTTTAAATAGATCCAAATCATCATCAGGAATGGTATACCAAGGATTGTTAAACAGTTGTTTACTAAAAATGTAATGAGTAAAACCATCCTCACCTACTTTTGTTTTCTCAGGAGTTACATTTCTAAGTTTATCTCCTTTTTGTACAGCATCAGCACTTGTATCCCAAATAGAGGTCATACGAGTTATTATAATAAATGTAATTTTTAAAAATTTTGAATATAAAATATAAAATCAATTTTTAAGCCATGCCTCTATTGGTATAATATGACTGACTTTTTTACTTTACAATTATTTACACCTTGGGATTCGCTTGATTCGAAAAATCTAACTCAATTGAGGTTATTCTCATTGCGAAATATTTTCAAGTCATTCCCGGTAATTGAACCGGAATTTTTTGATGATTTACTCTCGAATTTGTATAATTATAAGCACTATTCCTGGACCGAATGTGTTAAAAGAATCCTAGGACCGAATGAGGAAGACTACGATATCTCAAGTTTTAACTTTATTTGGGGATTTGACGACCAAAATCGAATGTATCAATTCCTGTTTCAAAAAACCGAGGAAAAAAGTTCCTCTCAAGCAATCCTGGTAGCTTTAGCTCCTCCAGAATTAGGTAAGCTGTTTAAACAATATAAGGACAAAGCAATACTTCGTACCTTAAGCTTACTAAATACTCCTAAAAAAATAAAATTTTTAATGGTTTTAGCACCAAAAGGAAAATCAATTATAGAAGAACGCCAATTGTTTCAAATAGGGAGGAAAAATTTAGAAAAATTGAAATTTGAGGCAATACTTAAGCAAATGCCAAATATAAAAGGACAATGGTTCCCTGAGTATTCACCTCGTTGTCCCAACTGCAATAAGATTAACACAGAGATAAAAGGATTCAATGTAGGGCTTCTTAAATTTAAGTGTCCATATTGCGGGTATCAAAAAAGTTGATTTACTCCCAATTTTTTATCCACGGGATATGATAAGCTAATTATAAAAAAAAATTAAACTATTGGTCTCATAATAATAACTCCTATAAAGAAATGGTTAGCCGCTTGTTTGTGGGGAATAATAATTTTAATCGGCATGGGAGCTTGTTGTATCATAAAGAATTAGTTCAACTGGCTAACAAGAAAAATATTAACCACCGGGAATGGATAGATTCTATGCTTCGTGCTGGATAAAAAAGTGGATTCAAGTATTTTTTTTTTTAAAAATCTATGATAAGGGTTTTATTCAATAATTCAATCTATAAATTATTAAAAAACTAAATATAAGTGGAAGTAATTCAATTTTGTATGTTGCAGCTTTAGATTTGGGAACAACAGGATGTAGAACTTATATTTTTGATTTGGCAGGGACAATTATTGCGAGCGATTATCAAGAATGGGAAAGTTACTTCCCTTCTCCATCGTATGTTGAGCAGAATGCGAATACTTGGTGGGATTCGATTAAAAAAACTTCTGAAAGAGCTCTAACAAAAAGTGGAATTGATAAAACTGATATTGTAAGCCTTTCTGTAACCAACCAACGTGAAACCATTGTTCCTGTTGATAATGAGGGTAATCCTCTTCATAATGCTATAGTCTGGCAGGATCGGAGAACAATTAAGCAAGTAGAATTTATTGAGAAAGAGATAGGAATAGATAAAGTCTATAAAACTACTGGATTAACAATCGATCCATATTTTTCGGCCACAAAAATTCTGTGGTTCAAGGAGAAAAAACCAGAAATTTACAACAAAACTTATAAATTTCTTTTAGTGTCAGATTTTATAATCCACAAATTAACGGGTAATTTCTATACTGACTTTTCAAATGCATCCAGAACTATGTTATTTGATGTAAATAACCGGTATTATTCGGAAGATATTGCATCTGAATTAGAAATTGATTTAGATAAAATGCCAGAAGCATTAGAGTGTGGTATAGATATAGGAGAAATTATTAATGATGATATTATATTCGATAAGAAAACATTAGTAGTCACGGGGGCAGGAGATCAGCAATCTGCCGCATTAGGAGTAGGGGTTGTTTCACCTGGGGAAATAAAATGCACAACAGGTACAGGGAGTTTTCTACTTGCTTATTTGAATAAACCTAATTTTGATCCTCAAAAACGAGTTTTATGTAGTTGTCATGCTGTTCCCGGTACATGGGTTCAAGAAGCTAGTGTATTCACATCTGGGGCGACTCTTCGATGGTTTCGCGATCAAGTTGGTCAAGCTGAATGTATATTAGCTAAAGAAATGGATCAAGATCCCTATGAAGTAATGACTGCTCAAGCTGAAGAATCACCAATAGGAGCAAATGGTTTAATTTTGATACCACATCTAGTTGGAGCAGGTGCTCCACATTGGAACCCACATTCTAAAGGTCTAATATTTGGTCTAGCTTTAGGTCACCAACGTAAGGATATATATCGAGCTGTGCTTGAAGGTGTTGCTTTTGAAATTCGGAAAAATATTGAAGTTTTTAAAGAGATTGGATTAGAACCAAAGGAATTAAAATTAACCGGAGGTGGCTCTCGTTCAGATTTATGGAACCAGATTTATGCTGATGTATTAGGGCTAACTTGTGTAAGAAATGTGATAGAAGAAGCTACATCACTAGGAGCAGCTATTCTTGCGGCTTCAGGTGCTGGAATATATCCTGATATTGCAAAAGCAGCCGAAAATTTATGTAAAATAGACAAACAATGGGTACCTGATGTTAATAATAGCAAGTTCTACAATAAATTATATGATTTCTCATATCAACTATACAACTGCCTAGAAGATAACAATTTTTACAAGAAATTACAAAAATTAGAATCAATTCAAAATACAGAATGAATCAATTTTACGATATCATATTTAGGACTTATCTATAATCATCAATTTTATATATCTTTATTCTTATTCTTTCTTTAATTATAAATTCATTATGTTTTTTGGACGATATTTTCATCATTAAAAAAATTTCTAAAAAGGATGTGTGAAAAATGGAAGAAAGATCTTCGACCATTGAAAGAGAGTATAATAAAACACAGAGAATAATTACAGGTATATTCTACATATCAATTGTAATAGCTAGTATTGTGACTATTGGCGGGATAGTATGGACTTTTGCTGATATATTCATAGGAACGACTGGTAAACTCGATCTATTTCTAACTCTTAATTTGGGTTATCAAATCGCGATTATTGCTGCTCTATTAGCTGGCTTATTTCTCTTACTAGTGTTCTTTTTCGGATTATTCAAAAAAACCTCCCGTTCTTTGATGAATTTTATTTATAAAAAAAGAGAACTTGAAGAAAAGTATAAAAATCGGATTGGAGTCAAAATCGCGGCTGGTGGTTTATTACTTAGCATTATAGGTATTATACTTGGATTTGTTTTAGGTCCTGTTTGGGATCTTTTAATAGGTTCAGGAGAATCAGGGACTCTATTTACGTTTTTAGGAAGTACGGGACCTTGGGTATTGTTAGTAGGAATTGGAATTTTCCTAATCATAGGTTCTGCTCTATTTATGATATATTTCTGGAAAAACGGCTATTATCTTATATTACGACTTCTGGGCGGTTTAGAAAAGGAAGATTAGCTCAAGTCTAAATTCTATACTTTTTTTAAATTACTAAACTTTTGCTCCTATTATTCTTTTAATTTCTTTTAGTCTATTTTATGATTAATTTATTTTATGAATCATAAAGATGTTTAGAACTAATTAAAATGTCTACAAAAGTTGGAACAGTATTTAATTATCTTCAATTTCCTGATGTTACACAATTTCCTTTCGTTATCAGTAAAAGAAAAGATCCTACCTTTATTCAAAAGGGATTGTTTGTTTATACCAATTCTAATGAAGGATTCTTAATTGGTATCATTGAGCGAATTGTTCTTCTTAATGAATACTTTACCGATGCATTAACAATTAAAGCGTATAATACCAATAATAACCCCGATATCCTAAAGGGACTTTTTCCAAGTGAAGACTTTGAATTTGCAATTGGTATTGTTAAGTGTTTAGGGTTAATTAACTTCAAGGATGAGACTAAGAAAAGAATTAATAAAATCTCGAGAATGACTTATCCAGCTAGTCCTGGAAGAGATGTTTATATCGTAGAAGAAAACCTTCTAAATCAGTTTATAGGATTTTCTGAAGAAGATGGTCTTAATATCGGTAAAGTGAAAGTTTCTAATATGAACGCCAAAGTTAACATGAATAGATTATTGAATAAACATTTCGCAATTCTATCAATTTCTGGTGGTGGAAAAAGCTATTTAACATCAGTCCTAATTGAAGAATTGTTAACAAGGGAAGAAAGGTATGGTACTCCTGCGATAGTGCTATTTGATGTCCATGGAGAATATCTTTATTTAAAAGAATTACCTGAATTAAGAGAGAGAGTAAGTATTCAAGATGTATCATATTTTCAGATAGCTGTTCCTAAAATGTCGGGTTATGCTTTTAAAAAATATCAAGAAGATATTTCAAATGTTCAAGTAAGAGAATTATCAAAATATATTAAAATATTAAAGAAAGCCGATGATATAAAAGGACATTATACCATAGGTGACATCATCAACCATATTGATGATGAGTCTGATGGAAATAAAAGCACACGCCAAGCGTTAATAGGATGGTTAACTGATCTAGAACGTTTGACTTTATTCGGTCCTCAAGAGAACCCTAATTTGGATAAACTTATTGAAAAACAGAAAGTAGTTATTTTTAATCTTCAGAAAGAAATAAGTATAAGAAAAAAGCAAATAATATTAGATTACATATGTGATAGATTATTTAAACTAAGAAGATTAGATAAGATTCCCCCATTTTTACTGATTGTTGAAGAAGCACATCAGTTTTGTCCTGAAGCTGCTCATTCTAAAGCAATATCAAAACCGATAATAGAAATGATTGCGAGGGAAGGGAGGAAATTCATGGCATGCTTATGCTTAATCAGTCAAAGACCTAAAAGATTAAGTACCACAGCACTATCTCAATGTAATTCAAAAATGGTTCTTAATATAAAAAATCCTTATGACTTAAAACATCTCATGGATAGTTCCGAAGCGATAACCAAAGAATATGCTGCATTGATCTCAAGTCTAGGTGTAGGTGAAATGTTATTAATGGGGAATGCGGTAAATTATCCTGTTTTCATAGACATTCGGGAGAGAAAATATAAATCTGAAACAGAGAAAATGGAACTTTCTCAAGTATGTCTAAACTGGAATAAAAACCAATTATCCTAATTCAGATGTTAATCCTTCTCTTATCACTTTGCTCCGTTTATTAAAAACAATCATTTTTTTATTTTTAGAAACTCGAAACACATTAATAATTGCCATACTCTCCATTTTCATAAATATCTCTTCTAATGTGAGAGGATTAATATACGGGAATTCCTTCTTCAATAACTCTTCAAGGCGTTTATCTAGTATTTCCCCCTTATTTTTGATTAATAAATCAATAATTGCATTAATTACCGGTTTCTGATTCCAACGTTTTGATTCTGCTATGTTCACCACCTAATATATTTTATAATAAAAATTGAGTATTTTAAAACTCTTATTAATAGATCTTTCAACCTTTGTATTTTTATGAACTTCACACAAATAGTCGATCTTCTTTTGGTTCTTCAATTCTTCTACTTTTTAGTTTTTCACCAAACTTCTCATACCATTCTGTTATTTCTTTAGTAAGAGTAGGATGCATGTCTTTTATCGCGTGACTGAAATGATCGGCTGTGACCTTTCTTGCTCTTATGTTTTCTCTGAGAGCAATCATTGCAGCTTCACGACACCATGTTTCTATATCAGCACCAGAAAAACCTTCGGTAAATTCAACTAATTTCTCAATGTCGATATTCGATGCTAAGGGCATTTCTTTTGTAAATATTTTAAGAATTTCAATTTTTGCCGTTTTATCCGGAGCAGGAACCAATAAAATACGATCAATTCTCCCGGGTCTAATTAGTGCAGGATCTAAAATATCAGGACGATTGCTTGCTGCAATAACCACTATGTCTTTCATTACCTCTAATCCGTCTAATTCTGTTAAAAATTGAGATAATACTTTCTCTGAAACTCCAGAATCAGAGGTATGTCTTCCACGGCTTGGTGCAATTGAATCGAATTCATCAAAAAAGATAATACAAGGAGCAGCCATTTTAGCTTTTCTGAATACTTCTCGTATTGCTTTTTCGCTTTCTCCGACCCATTTTGATAAAAGTTCAGGTCCTTTTATGGAGATAAAATTCGCCTTACTTTCTGTTGCCACAGCTCGTGCAAGTAAGGTTTTTCCGCATCCGGGGGGGCCATATAATAAAATCCCTTTTGGTGGTGTTATTCCCATACGACTAAATATTGTAGGATGGGAGAGTGGCCAATCAACAGCTTCAACCAATTGTTGCTTTAAATCGTCCAAGCCTCCTACTTGATCCCAGGTTACATTAGGAACCTCGACAAAAACTTCTCTTATTCCAGAAGGTAATACTTCTTTTAATGCTGATTCGAAATCATTTTTGGTCACTTCAATTTGTTCTAATAGCTCTGGATCAATTATCTCTGATTCCAGATCTATATGAGGTAAATATCTTCTCAGTGCCGACATCGCAGCTTCTCGAGATACTGCAGATATATCTGCCCCAACAAATCCATGAGTTATCTGTGAAAATTCTTTCAAGGAAATTTTCTTATCTAAAGGCATATTACGAGTGTGAATCTGAAATATTTCCAACCGTCCTTTCTCATTTGGGACTTTAATTTCAATTTCACGATCAAATCGTCCCGGTCTTCTTAGAGCGGGATCCAAACTATTTGGACGGTTAGTTGCCCCAATAACAATTACTTTACCTCTCCCATGTAATCCATCCATTAAGGCTAAGAGTTGCGCAACTACCCTACGTTCTACTTCTCCAGTAACCGTTTCTCTCTTCGGAGCAATTGCATCGATTTCATCAATGAAAATAATAGATGGGCTTTTTTCTTCGGCTTCGATGAAAATTTTTCGTAATTTTTTCTCAGATTCTCCATAAAATTTACTCATGATTTCTGGCCCATTTATCGAGATAAAATGGGCTTCACTCTCATTAGCAACTGCTTTAGCTAGTAGCGTTTTCCCACAACCTGGTGGCCCCCTTAACAATACTCCTTTAGGGGGGTCAATTCCTAATCGTTTAAATAAGGAAGGATGTCTCAATGGTAATTCTACCATTTCCCGTACACGTTGGATTTCTCTATCCAAACCTCCAACATCTTCATAAGTAATGTAACCAACTCCGGTTTCAACATCCTCAGTGACTCTTTCACTTATATTCAATACCGTATCCTGTTTTATTTGGCAAACACCATTAGGTCTTAGACTAATCACTTTGAATGTAATTTCTCGACTAATCCCTAAGGATATAAAAACGAGATCGTCTGTCGTTATTGGATGATTATTCAGCTTTCTCTTGACAAAAGTCTCAAATTTTGGGGTACTTCCAAATTTTACACTTAAAGGTGCTAATACTATATTTTGCGCTACTTCAGCTTTTACTTTACGGATTTCTAATGTATCATCTATTCTCGTTCCCGTGTTCTTCTGTACTCTCGAATCAATCCGAACTATACCTAGACCATTATCTTGAGGATAACTTGGCCATGCAATCCCAGCACTTTGTTTTTTCCCAATAACTTCGATAACATCTCCTGTTTGAATTTTTAATTTCTCCATGGTTTTTTGATCAATTCGAATAATAGTTTTCCCAATGTCTCTCTTTTTAGCTTTTTGGACTCTTAAAACAACACTGTTAGCTTTCTCTTCTCCGTCCTTGGGGGCATCTTCTTTTTTATTGTCTTTTGACGACATAATATTTCATTTATAAGAAAATTTTCTTCAATAATATCCAAAATTATTAATTCTGTAAAAATTTTTCTTTTTTTTATAAATCTCAAACTTACGATTTTTTGAGAAAATCATCCAATGACACTTGAACTTTTGAAGAATCTAATTTCCTTAAACGATCTAAGGCATTTTGCACCCTTTGTTTTGAAAAATTGTGCTGTTCGATTAATAATTCCTCTATTTTTTCAAAGTCAATTTTTTTAGATTTAGGTGTATTATAGTCCTTTTTTACATCAGGAAATAAAAAAATATTCTTTACTTGTTCTACTAGCTGGAGATCTAGTTCAACTTCTTTATTTCCTACTTTAACATTATTATTTATTAAATTTTCTACAGTGCCATATTTTTTAATTAAATTCAGAGCAGTCTTTTGTCCTATTCCTTTAATTCCGGGGAAAAAATCAGTACCAATTAAAATACCCATCTCTACTAACTGCTCACGAGTTATTTCTAAATTCTTTAAAAATTTTGATAAGGAAACAAATTCTATATCTAAGGTAACGGTAGTATCCTTCACTTTTTTAGTTCGGTTGATCGCAAAATTCCGAAGTAATCTCTCACCCCCAAAAAGTAGCGTATCATAATCCTGAGATGCACATGCCCATGCATCACCAATTTCAACCATATATGCTGATTGAGCTTCTCCTTCAGAGCTAGCTTGAATAATCGGGATACCCATGGACTCAATTAATTTTTTACTTTCCTCAATCATATCTGCATCGAGTTTTGACGTAAACTGTGCGAATTTTCGTGCCTCTCTAAAATTTTCAGCATCTTGGGCTTCAATCATTTTCTTTTGAGCTTCATCCTTAATTTTTTTCCGCTCTCTAATGGTATCCAGCTTTAAATCAGAAGATATCCCATCAAAAACGTAGATTGGCTTAATATTATGCTCTAAGAAGTTTATACTCCTGTAGAACAAACCTGATAAGTGTGAAGTTACATTACCTTGGAAATCCTTGAGAGGGGTTCCATCTCGCTGACGAATTATTGCTAAAAATTGATAAATTGTGTTAAATGCATCAATACTAATTACTTTTTTAAATAGGTTCTCAAATGTTATTGTTCTTTTGACTTCATTTACCAATTCATTTATTTTTAGCCCCATAGCATTTTTAACTCCTTATTACTCCAACAATCAATAATTATGATTCAATTTATATAATTACCACTATTATAATTCTTTCCTTTTTGGTCTCCGTTTTAATTTTGAACCGCATATCTCACAATTTTTCTGTAGATCCTCTGCCTTAAAAGTCTTTTTACAAAAAGAACAATATACTTCCCAATTAATTTTGGCTTCAATTCCTTCTTTATACAAAGGAGAATAAGGGATGTTTAATTCAGAACACACATTTTCAATTGAATAATCATTGGAAAAAAGAATTACCTCTTGACTTTTGGTATCAATAAGTTCAAGAGCTAAAGCAATAAGTTCTTTATCTGCTTTTGATAAAGCATTCAAATCTCCAGTCTTCTTCGCCTTGGTTTCAACAAATTTGTAATATTTATCCAAAGGTGTTTTTAAAATGAGTTTCTTATTAACTAAAGCAGCCTCTATTCTATTTAGAATATTTCTATTTTTATTATCATATTTTTTAATTTGGATTTCTTCAATGATACCGGGGGTGGTATAAATTATTCCTGATAATAAATTAAATTCTAAACCTTTCAGAAATATATTAGTGTCAAAAACCAAATGTGAGATCTCTTTATTCATTATATTATTCCTCTGGACTATCATCCAAAGGTACTCTGACCGTTCCTATTATTTTTTTTCTTAATCGTGAATAATAACTTTTACTGAACCGAATAAACTTATTTTTAGTATTTGATTTGCGAATTCTAATTCGTGTATTCGGTGCTATTCTTTCGATAATATTTTGACCATCAATTACAATTTTTGCATCCAATCTTGGTCTCAAAAGCTGTATCTCCACAATAGAATCAAGAGAAACTATAATTGGTTTTAATCCTGAACCAGCAAAACTGTTTAAGGGTGTAATTTGCATAATCTCTAAATTAGGATTTACAATTGCTCCTCCTGCACTCAAATTATAAGCTGTGGAACCCGTTGAAGTTGAAATGATTACACCATCTAAATAGCTTCGATTTAGAAAAACATTATTTATTCTTATTGAAACTTGTAATACTTTGGAATTTTTAGACGAGATAATTAAAACTTCATTCAAAGCATCACTTAATCTTATCTCATCTGAGTTTTTAACAATATAGGGAGTTATTTTTGAACAGAATTCGTATTCATAATCCCCATTTAAAGCTCTTGTTAAGTCTTTAAAAATGGTTCTTTCATTAGATTCATCTAAAAATCCAATAGATCCAACATTTACTCCCAAAATAGGGGGTGGCTCTCTATGAGTTAAACTGTTCGCAACTCGCAGTACAGAACCATCTCCTCCAACGATAACAATGAACTTTATATTTTCCTCTGTCATCTCACTAAGATCCATTCCGTTATGTGGAAATATTTTTGGTGCAATTCGTGTTTCTAACGCAACTACCTCTCCTTTCTGAACTAAAAATTCAAAAATTCTTTTGGTTAACTTAATTGCTTTATCAGAATCTAATCTACATGCTAAAGCAATCTGTTTTTTTTCTATAATTCCTCCCTCCTTTAAGTGAGATTATACTTGTCTATACAGATTTAATTTGGATTCAAAAATTGGTGATTTTATCAGGGATAAAAGATAAATTTTAATTTTGATTAGCTTAAATTTTGACCTAATTACTGAAAACTCTATTAATAAGAGTTTTACCAGCTAATTGCCAATAATCAACTTGGGCGGTCGAGATTTTGTCTGGGTTTGCCTGAAGTTCTTTTAATTTCTTTGTTAAGTCCTCATCTTTAGGCCAATCAACGTCCATCGATTCATAAGATTCCAAATCCATTATATTTATTGATGAATCTTCTATAAAGTTGATTTGAGCACTTCCTTTGACTATTTCAGGAATTTCAACCATATGACCACTTGGAATTGTAAGTGAGCGTTTATTATTGTCAAAAAGACCTATACACACTACTCTAACTTTGGCATGACCATGTTTTCCACTTTTAGAGCGTTCGGTGCTCTTGATCAAACATGGCTCTTCACCATCCATCATATATTGCCCAGTTTTTAGTTTCTGTATCTCTGTTCTTCTAATAGACAATTACTTCTACACCTCATTTGTAAATTTTTATCCAAAATTTTTTAATTTTGACATTTCTTTTAATTTATGATATTATTATATTTTTTCAAAAAAAAATATTAGTTTTTGAGATTTATTACAAATACAAGTAAAATTTTAGAAGCTGGGATTAAATGGTACTAGAAAAGCTTGGTAGATCTTTAGATAATGCAATTCGGAAAATTAGGCGATTACCAATTGTTGACAAGGATGCTATAAATGCTTTACTTCAAGATCTTCAACGAAGCTTGCTACAGGCTGATGTACGAGTTGAACTTGTTTTTCAAATGACTGAAAATATAAGAAAAGAAGCAATGAATACAAAACTACAAAAAGCTCGAAGAAAAGATTTCATAATAAAATTAGTTCATGATGAATTAATTCACTTACTGGGCGGTAAGCCAGCTCCTATACGTATTAAACCTGGTAAAAAGAATGTAATCTTATTAGTCGGAATTCAAGGTTCTGGAAAAACTACCACCATCGGAAAGTTAGCAAAATACTATAAAAGCAAAGGATATAAGGTTGCAGCATTAACAACAGATACATGGCGTCCTGGGGCTTATGAGCAATTAGAGCAATTAACAAAACAAATTGGAGTAAAATGTTATGGAAATCCAAATGAAAAAAATCCGGTTAAAATTGCAATTCAAGAAACTAAAAGAGCAATTAATGATGGTAATGATTTAATAATCGCGGATACAGCGGGTAGACATAAAGAAGAGAAAGAATTAATGAAAGAAATGGCTATTCTCGAACAAAAATTTAAACCTAATGAAGTATGTTTAGTTATTGATGGAACTCTTGGTCAACAAGCATTTAACCAAGCTGAAGAATTTGCGAAAACCACTAATCTCGGAAGTATTATCGTCACAAAACTAGATGGAACAGCTAAGGGTGGTGGTGCTCTCTCTGCATGTGCTGCCACTAATGTTGGCATTAGATTTATTGGTACGGGAGAAAAGATTGATGAACTTGAAGAATTTGAACCCACCAAATTTGTTGGAACTTTACTTGGTGTTCCAGATCTAGAATCCTTAATTCAAAAAGTCCAAGATGCCGAAATCACACCTGATGATGAAACTGTAAGACGAATGATGTACGGAAAGTTTACACTTGAAGATTTATACCTACAATTAAAAAGCATTAAAAAAGTAGGAAAATTTCAACAAATCTTGTCTATGATGGGAGGAGGAAATATTCCAGATGCTTTAAAAGATGATGCTGAGAGAAATCTTGAACGTTGGCGAGTTGTTTTGGATTCAATGACGCATGAAGAAAAAATGGAGCCAAAAATTATCAAAAAGACAAGAAAGAGAAGGATCGCAATTGGTTCAGGTACCGAATATTCTGTAATAAACAAAATGCTCGATCAGTATAACCAAATGAAGAAATTCATGAAAAGGTTTCTTCAAATGCAAAAGAAAGGAAAGGGAATTCCTGGTATGCCCGGTTTACCTGGTGGCAAAGCTGCTGCGGATTTTATGAAAAAATTAGGTAAATTTTAAAATTCTATTTACTAATACTAAGTTAGATTGGATTGGTAAATTTTCTATTACTTGTTAAGAATATCCCGGAATATAATAAAAAAACAATTGATACAGGGCAAACTCCCCCCGTTATCTATGAATTATGTTCTTGTATAAGAGAATCTTTCTGTCTATCTTATTCAATTAGAAAAGATAATAATTTACTTATATTTTTTGAAAAGGACCGCATTCTAGTAAATTTTATTGGTGATAAATTAAGATATTTAGGTCCGGATGAAAGATCCCAAGCACTGCTTTTAGAAAAAGCTTTAAGGAAAGCAAAAGGATCAAAAATCTCATTAAAAAGGATTAGAACTCAATCCACTCCTGGAATTTATGTCTCAAAATTTTTTGATCTATTTTCGTTTTTAGATTACATTAATTCGATGTATACAGGACAAATTTATCTTATTATTGACAATAATGACATTTCTGAAGAGAATAATAAACTTACTGCGAGTGAACTTAATTCGGTAGCCTTTCTAGAAGGTGACTTATTTATCATACCAACCTATGAGAAAGCTAAAATGAATTCAAAGATCCTTGATTTGTTTAAACAAATGAAAACCATTAAATTCTTATCCCTATCTAAAATAACACAAATAGAAAATAAGATTTTATATATTAATTATCGAAAAGATCTTTACGAATAAGAAGGCAATGATATTAAGAAATGGGAAAATATACTCTGCGGGGTTAACACGCAAAGGGGATATATTAATTACTAATGGAGTAATCACAAAATTAACCTTTAAACCAAATGAGAACGATTTTAAAGAATTACTTAGGATTAATCAGGAAGATGATATTATAGATTGTGAAAATAGGATTATTTTACCGGGCATAATTGATATTCATTCTCATTTACGAGATATGGGACAAAGTGAGAAGGAAACTTTCTTTACAGGAACATTAGCCGCAGCAGTTTCAGGAATAACTACAGTATTCAACATGCCGAATACAAATCCACCCGCTATTACTGAAGATCAAGTTAAAAAGTGGATGATCAAAGCTCAAAACAATATCAACATAAATGTGGGATTTATTGCCGGTGTTCCTACTGGAATTAATGAAATAGAGATTAAAAAAGTTATAGATCTTGGAGTTATTGGCTTCAAAATTTACCCTTTAAGTCCTTTAAGCAAAATAAATTGGATGAAATCCACAAATATACAAAAAATCCTAAAGATATCTTCTAAATATCATGTGCCGATATTCATTCATGCAGGGTTTCCTCTTAAGGATAAGGAAAAAGATACGATTGTGAATGACTTTAAAATTAATAAATTTACTAATTTGGAATTTCATGACCGATTAAATCCAGTATCAAAAGAGGAAAAATATATTGAATTTATAATACAAAATTATGAAGATTACCTCTCTGATAAAAAAGTTTCACTGAAGAATTATCCAATTATTCATTTTTGTCATGTGAGTTGTAAAGAGGCTTATTTAATTATACAGAATGCACTTGCCTTAGACAATAGCCTTAAAATATCATATGAGGTCACTCCTCATCATTTACTTCTATCAAAGGATCTATCGTTGGATAAAGAAACCTACGGGAAAGTATTGCCGCCCTTAAGGAGTAAAGAACAGAGTGAATTTTTGTTCAATAAACTTAAAGAAGGAGAAATCTTATTAATTGGAACTGATCATGCTCCTCATACATTAGAAGAAAAATCGCGAGATTTTATAGATGCGCCATCTGGATTTCCCGGTTTTGAAACATACACAAGGATGTTGATTGATCAAATCTTCAAATACAGATTATCATTGGAAAATTTTGTAAAGGTTTCCTCAGAAAATCCAGCTATAGTTTTCAATTTAGCCAATAAAGGCTTTATTAAAGAAGGTTATGACGCTGATCTTATGATAATAGATAAAGTTCCCGAATACTCTATAAACGCTGCAAACTTTAAATCAAAAGCCAAACTCTCCCCATTTGAAAATTTTACCAGTACTGTTCATATTTGGAAAGTATTCCTGAAGGGAAGAGAAATAACATTTGAAAAAAATATTCCAAAAGGCAAAATAATAAAGACCAGTTACAAAGTATAAATGTTAAAACGATATAATATTACATAACTCAAAGTATCAAGTGATATAGAATATGACAGAAGAGGAAGAGTTTACTTTAAAAGATGGAGAAATACTAATAAAGTTTGCACGAGAAAATATTGAAACTTATCTAAAAGACAATAGAAAAATTCCTGTGCCAGAAGAAGTTAAAGAGAAATTTAAGGATAAATATGGTGCATTTGTTACATTAAATATATATGATGTTTCAGATAATCCTTTAAGAGGGTGTATAGGTTATATTGAACCTAAATATTCTTTGTACGAAGTAATTCATAGAGTTTCCATTAGCTCTGCGATAGAAGACCCTAGATTCCCTTCTGTAACACTTGAAGAAATGGAGAAAATAGTTATTGAATTATCAATTCTTACTCCACCTAAACTACTAGAAGTAACTGATCCTGAAGAATATTTAAGTAAAATTGTAATTGGAAGAGATGGTCTAATTGCTGAAAGAGGTATGAGGCGAGGTTTACTTCTCCCTCAAGTTCCTGTCGATCATGGTAGAAACTGGGATGTAAAAACTTTTTTATCACATACTTGTTCAAAAGCATGGTTAAAACCTGATGCTTGGAAAGAATTAGACACAAAGATTTATTCTTTTCAAGCTATCTTATTTGAAGAGCTATCTCCCAGAGGGGAAGTTATCAGAAAGCATTTAAAATAGCATTTAATTCAAAAACACATTTCTTGGTATTTTTTCTTAGCTTAAAAATAATATACTTTAAAACAATAATTTAAATATGGGAAGTTCGGATAAAATACTTACGATTGATATCTCTTCGAAAAATGTAAAAATAAGTTTAATCTCTGATGAATTGGAATTAGGATCTGTATCTATTAAAAGCTATGAAATTATTAATGAGGATATTAATGGCTTTGCCAAAAGTTTCAACATGAATGATATTTGGGAGAAAATTAAAATTGGGATAAAGGAAGTAATACGAAAGGATAAACCAGAAAATATCATTGGAGTTTCTTCTTGCGGTCAAAGATTAGCAACGGTTTTCTTAGATAAAAATGGGAAAGAAATTTATGGGGGCCCAAATACAGATATGAGAGGTATCGATTCAGCTTATCTCATTGAAGATCTTTATTCTGAGGAAGAATTATTCAAAAAAACAGCTCATAGCCCCTCCCTAATGTTTACATTAGCTCGATTATTGTGGTTTAAAGAAGAAAAAATAACCAAGTACGAGAAAATAAACAAAATTTTAATGCTTGATGATTGGATTGGATATAAACTGACTGGTGAGGTTTATTCGGATTATACATCAGCAAGTGAAACTCAACTTTTTGATATCAAAAATAAAAAATGGAATTTGGAAATTCTTGAAAGTTTTAATATAAATCCTGGTGTACTTCCAGAAGTTATAGACTCTGGTACTATTATAGGTGATATTCAACAAGAGTTATTAAGAGAATTTAATATAGAAAAACCCAAGATACCAGTAATAAAAGGATGTGGTGATTCACAAGCAAATTTATTAGGTATGGGTGCAATTGAGAATGGTAATATTGGTATAACTTTAGGAACAACTGCACCTGTCCATTTGATTATCAATGAACCAATTATCGATCCAAATTTTAATTTCTGGACTGAATGTCATGTAGTAAAAGACAAATGGTTACTAGAGGCAAATACAGGAGGTACAGGGAAGGTATATGAATGGTTCAAGGATGCCTTCATTTCAAATTCTAAAAATAATACTGATGAATTGATGGATAAACTTATTTCTAACATAGAACCAGGAGCAGGATCCACTTATGCTTATTTGGGACCAGAACTTATGGCTGTAAAAGATCAGACTTCAATAAGGAGAGGAGTTTTTATTTTTCAACCTCCTAGTATGATTGGGGAAGATTTACCTAAATTAGGAAGCTTTGCTCGGAGTACATTAGAAGGAATTTGTTTCGGAATTCTCGAAAACTATTTAGCATTGCAGTCTTTCACCCAATCAGAAATCATAACCTATTGTTCTGGCGGTATGTCGAAATCGATGGAGTTTTGTAAAATTCTGACAGATATATTAGGTAATGATCTAATGGTACCTAAAATCAAGGATTCTGCATTTATCGGTAGTGCTATTAACACTTTATTAGGATTAAATTTATATCCCAGTTATCGGAAAATTGTTGATGATCTTATACAATTTGAAAAATATGAGGTCAATCTTTCAATTGCAGAAGTGTATAAAGGTATCTATAAACAGTGGAAACATCTAAAAAATAAAATTGATGATCTTTAAATCTCGTTAAACTTTATGAAATATATACTATTTTAAAAATAAGGACATAAAAAATATGTCAAAATTTGAAGATATTTCCAGTTGTTTAAAGGAAATTGAAGATAGATATAAAAATACCGAAAAAATTAGAAAAAAGTTGGCAAATTATAACGAGCCAATTCAAGTTACATTTTTAGATACAGGAAGACAAATTTTGATATTAGTCAGCGGAGATCAAGGAATAGAGGTAAAAGATAACATAGAAGATGAATCTGCTCCTGTTAAAATAGAATTTATCAACGAGAAAACGCTGATCGATTTATTCAATAAAGTAATTGGTGCTGTGAAAGCCTATAGTGCTGGTCATATAAAAGTTGTTAAGGGGAAAATACGTAACTTGATTAAACTCAAAAGTTTATTATTCTAATCTTTTTAAAAACTAAAATATGAATTTAATAACGGGGGAGGTTTATGAAGGCATATATAACAGCAAATTTGACTAATGAAGTTTTAAAGCAATTAAATAGTCTAATGGACGTTGTCTACGAGCCTTGGATAAAGACAGGAGAAATTTATTTTGATGTTAAAGAGTTAGCCGAAAAGCTGGTTGATGTGGATGTTTTCATAACTGAAATAGATGATGTCAAGAAAAAGGATTTTTTTGAGCTAACTAATATTAAACTACTCATTTCATGTAGAGGTGATCCATTCAATGTTAATCTCAATGCGGCAACAGAAAAGGGGGTATTAGTACTGAATACACCACTGAGAAACGTTGATGCTGTAGCTGATTTAACTGTATGCTATATTCTAATGCTTGCTCGAAAAGTACATACTATAGATAGAATACTTCATTCAGAAAATTTTGAAGTTAATGATTTTGAAGATTGGATAGGTTATTTCGAGAAATTCAGGGGTATTGAATTAAAAGGAAAAAAAGTGGGAATTATCGGGTTAGGTCAAGTAGGAAGGAGGGTGGCAGATCGATTGCGACCGTTTGGGGTTGAATTTCTTATTTATGATCCTTTTGTTTCAAAAGATTTTTCCAAAGAATACGGAAACACTGTTGATATTGATTACCTTGTGAGGAACTCGGATTTTATCACTATACATGCAACTGCTACAGACGAAAATGATAATCTCATCAATGAAGAACATATTCGCGTAATGAAAAAAGGTGCTTATTTAATTAATACTGCTAAAGGAAGTTTGATTGATTACGATGCATTAGAAAACGCCTTGGAACAGAATATGATTGCTGGGGCAGCTATAGACGTCTTCCCTTTGGAACCTATTGATGAAGATAATGAATTTTTAAACCTCGATAATGCTATTGTATCTCCTCATATCGCAGGTGATACATATGAAATAATTGTACGTCAATCAAAGATGATTTTAGACGACATTAAGTTATGGTTAAATGAAGAAACACCAAATCATATTATGAATCCTGAAGTACTCTCACCAAAGATTATTCCTTTGAAAGCCAATGTAGATGAATTGAAAAAGGAAATCGTACAAATTTGTATGATCTTGTTAAATCAAGGACATGTAATAGGATCTGCCGGAAATGTGAGTGTTAGGGTAAAATATCAAGAAGATGAATTTGTTCTCATTACACCCAGTAACGTTCGATATGATGAGATGAAACCAGAGGATATTCTAGTTATCAATATGGAAGGTAAAGTAATAGAAGGAGATAGAAATCCATCTGTTGAAAAACAAATGCATCTGGCAGTTTATAATGAAAGGGATGATGTAAACGCAATTATCCATGCTCATAGTATTTATTCAACTGTTCTAAGTACTTTAAAACTTTCTCTACCACCAATTATGGAAGAACTAGTCCCATATATCGGAGGTGAAGTACTATGTGCTGATTATGGTGAAGCAGGAACAGAAGAGTTAGCAAGAGGAGTTCTTGAAAAATTAGAAGAGAGAAATGCAGTTTTACTCTCTAATCATGGCAATTTATGTTGCGGAAGCCATTTAAAGGGCGCTTTTACAGCATTACAATATCTTGAGAGAGGAGCAAAGATATATTACTTGGCTAAACTGGTAAAGGATCCAAATCTTTTGCCAGAAGATACTGTAGATTATGAAACTGAGATTTTTGAAATTTTCAAAGAATCGAAAAAGATTTAGATTCATTAAACTTATAGTTTCTTTCCCATAATTTATCTTAAACTAAGGAATTAACTACTTTTAAATAAGCTATATCGAATTCATTTAAATTTGATACTTGATTATTATAAAGTTAATTAGACCATCATATATGTTTTTCAAGTACAAAATTCTTCAAAAATTATAGGTTTGTAGAAAATTAACAATCCATCTACTTTTTCTTAAAGAGGAGACTAACATGCCAGAAATCAATGGCGTCATATGTAGTGCATTATCATTCTACAATAAAGATTTCCATATTATAGAGGATCTAAATTCGTTACTTTTTAGACACATTCTCACAAATGATGCAAACGGTCTTCTTCTCTTTGGAAATACTGGTGAAGGCATCTTATTTTCAAATAATATTGAAGAACAATCTAAACTTATAAATATAGCATTTAAAATCACTGAAAGGAAAATCCCGATATTAGTCAGGCTATATGGTAACAATGCTGAAGATATGATAAACCAAGTGGAAACATTAGGAAAAAAGTTCGAAAATGTTGGATTTTTGATATCACCTCCTCTCTCTAGAAATCTTAATCCGAATAATCTGGCATCTTATTTTCAAGATATTCTTGGGTCCGTTAATACCAAAAATAATGTTTATTTGTATAATGATCCCAAACAATTTGCCAATAACGAGATTGATTCTGAATTGCTGACTTCTTTGATGAATTTTCCTCATTTGAAAGGGATTATTGATTCATTTTATAACATTAGGACTTGTCGTTCTTATGCTCAATTAATTAACGAGGATTTCATTTTTATTTGTGGTTTAGAACAGAATTATCATAATTTTTTTCAGTTGATTCCCCTTCATCAAAGAAAATACACTGGGGTCGTATCGAGTATCAGCAACTTAGTTAACCTTTGCTCTAAATTATATTTTTATGCTTTAGAAGATAACTTATTAGAACTCCTAAATTTGCAGGAGCAGATAAATGATATCAGAGACATAATATATAACATTAAAACTGATGAAAATAGCAAAGAACGAGGGTTGAAATTCGCATTTTTGCAGTTGTATAAAGATTCTATTCTAAAATCAAACAAGGACTTTGAATCTATCAATTCAAATCTACAAATTGAAATTGATGAAATTTTAAAAGAAAAAATTGAAGCGACCGTTCATTCTTTACTCAACCGTAAACAAATCTATCAACTATATTCCATCGGTAAAAGGGATTTGTACCAATTCAGTGATATCATAACAATTTTTTCAAAAATTGATACTCTGGTTGAACAAGGTAAAGTAAAAAAAATTACTGGACCTTACCGAGCTGATGTTAATACGATATATAAGGTGAAGTTTGAAAATAATAAACTGGTTTTTCGTTTTCGAACAAGTAAAGTTTATCAATATGAAAATTTAATCAAGGAAAAACTATTATATCCCTTCTTAGACGGCAGTTTAAATCCAATTGATGTTCAATTGAAAGAAAAGGTAAAAAAAATATTAAGTAAAGAAACTGGGGCATATATCTTTACAAAAGAAAAACCACCTCTTATCCCTGTTTGTAATTTGGTTTATTATGATGAAACCAAAAGAGTAGTTCCTTATGTCTTTTCAGTACAAGAATATATTAGAGGTAAACCTCTTTTCCAGCTCATACATAGTTATATTAATGATGCCAAAAACTTAAATACTGCCAAATTTCTGAATTTGTTTAGAGTACTAGGAGAACATCTAGGAAATTTGCATAAAATAAGATTTGACTCGTATTGCAATAGTATTACCAATATTGGGAAAAAAGATAAAGCTTCATATTATGAATTTTTTCAAAGTGAATTGGAAACAGAATTAAATGAAGCAAGAAAAAGTGGGATCGATTTTGGAAATGAATTTAAGAGATACTTCAGAGATCATCAAGCATTAGTAGAAGATGAAAATGAATTCGTCTTATTGCATAATGATTTTAATAGTCGAAACGTTATTGTTAAAGAAGATCGAGGTGTTATCAACCTTAACGGTTTTGTAGATTTTGACAATTGGTGTATTGGAAGTAGAGCACAGGACTTTATTAAATTAGATTATTTGATCTTCAAACCCTTAAACATTAGTTCTTTCTATAATGCCTTTCAGCTCGGATATTCAAAGGATCATTATCTTGATAAGGATTTCTTTAAAAAAATTGAAATATACAAATTATTATGGCTACTTAAGGAATATAATTTTGAAAGAAATTTGAAGAGAAAATCTAATGACCTTCAGATAACCAGTTCAAAATCAACTTCCTTAGAAAATTATCTTTTTGAGATCCAAGCTATAATCAGAGAAGAGTAGTATAAAAATAGCTAAAACTCAATCGTTATGCCACGATGTAATTTAAAATATCAGTTTGTCGATCTTTAGTATTTTTTTCAAGGTTTGATAATTTAATCCCAACGAGTCTTACTTTCTTTTTATAATTTGCAAACTCTTTATACAATTCCAATATTTCCTTCAAAACTCTGTGTTCATCTTGAATGGTATAAGCTAATGTTTTAGATCGTGTAAAGGTTGTAAAACCTTCAAATCTAATTTTTAAGGTTATTGTTTTGTATGTGATTTGGTGCTTCAATACAATGGTGTGAATTCTTTTATTTATTTCCGTAAGTTTTGACAATATTTCACTAAAATCATTTGTATCTATATAAAATGTTCTCTCCGCACTAATGGATTTTCTTCCTTCATGAAATTCTTTAACTTTTCGATTGTCAAACCCATTTGCTATATTCCAAACCCATCTACCGTGCTTGCCGAATAATTGATTCATTTCTTGTAATGAAGTGTTAATTATATCGCCCACAGTAGTGATGCCCTTTTTAATATAATTAATCTTAGTCTTTTTTCCAATACCGGGGATACAAGTTATATCCTTATCTTTTAACATTACCTTGAAATTCTCCGGGGTAAAAAGTGTTATGCCATTAGGTTTTTTAAAATCTGAGGCCATTTTCGCTAATGATTTTGTGGGTGCAACTCCTATAGAAATAGTTATTCCTACTTTCTCTTTTATTTCTTTTTGAATCTCCCTTGCGACTTCTTCAGCTTCAATAAAATTACAACAAGTATCAGAAAGGTCAAGATATGCCTCATCACTCCCAACCTGTTGAAAATTCTCTGAATATTTTTCCATTAATTCCATAACTTGTTTAGAGGCAAGGTTATATTTAGAGATATTTGGTCTTAAGTAAATCCCATTTGGACAACATTGATATGCTTGAGAAATTGGCATTCCAGAATGAAGACCAAATACTCTTGCTTCATATGAGCATGTAGAAACTACACCCCTACCCTTTCCTTCATTGGGATCTGCTCCGATTATCACTGGCTTTCCTCGATATTCTGGATTATCTCTAATCTCCACAGCAGCGAAGAAACAATCAAGATCACAATGTAAAATAAAACGAGTCATATTATTTAAGGAGGGTTAATAATTAAATTGATCAAGTAGAGGAAATACCAAATTTATTTAAAAAATTAGACCACATTGAATTATTAAATGGGTGTTAATCGACACTCGATGTCTATTTCGAAATATGTTTTTAACCTACTCATAATTATTTAATTTATGAGTTCAACTAAACAGGATAGACTTCGGATTGAAGCCGTGGAAGGAGCTAAAGCAATTTTCACAAAGGGTCTAGTGGAAATGGGAGAAGGAAACGTTAGTATTCGCAATGGTAGAAAAGAAGAACTTTTTATCACTCCCTCATTTAATAATTATTCAACTCTAAAACCAGAGGAAATTGTACATGTGAACTTTGATGGGAATCCATTAAGTTCGGGAAAATTACCTTCAACAGAAACCAAAATGCATATCGCTATTTATAAATCAAGACCCAAAGTTCAGGCTGTGATTCATACTCATTCTGTATATGCTACAATGCTTTCAATAGCTCAGAAAAGTATCCCTATTATAATGGAAGAGATGTATATCTTTTTAGGAGGATCTGTTGATATTTCTCTTTTTGGAAAAGCTCATGGTGAAGATATTGCTCAAGTTGCTCTTAATGCACTAGGCAAAAAAAATGCTGCTTTATTGGCAAACCATGGAGTTATTGTTTGTGGGAAAACTATGGATCATGCTGTAAAATTTGCTGAATTAGTAGAAAAATTGGCATATATATACTGGGGTGCTTTACAAATTGGCCAACCTAAAATAATCTCTCCTGAAAATTTAGAAAGATTCCAAAAATTGCATAATAGTTTATTTGCCAATTATCCCCGGAGTAAGAAATAAAGTTAAAACTCAAAGATGTGATTTAAATCGAATTAGGTATTAGCTCTCTAGGATATATAATAGAATACGGATTTTCCAATAAATTTGAAAGTCTAGTTGAACTAGTTTATAGAGCTACTGAAGATTGCCTTAATTTTGCAGAGCAAAATGAAATTGATATTGTAGAATTAGTACTAGAACCACCAGAAGTTTTATACAGTGAACGAAAAAATGATTTCATTGACTTAATCAGATCATATTCCTTATCAAAACAAGTTCATGGACCTTTTATCGATGTGAATCTATGTTCACATAATCCAATAATATCTGACGCTTCAGTTGCTTCTTGTACTGATGCAGCTCAATTTTGCCCTAAAATTGACGTGAAGGTTCTCACAATTCATCCTGGATTAGCAAATTTTTTAATTAACTCTATCAGAGATAAAAATAAATTTCAATTAGCAAGGGCATTCAATAAATTACAGGATCGTTTAAATCCCATTCAAATAAGTGTATGTTTAGAGAATATGCCACAAAATTGCTTTATCATGTCCAATGAGAATGATATAGAAAAAACGTTCTCAATAATAAATAATAAAGATCTGTTTTTCACCTATGATACCAGCCATTTTTACACATGTGATGGGGATGTTAAGAGTTTATGGGAAAAATTCCATAAAATAATAAAAAATGTACACGTAGTTGATAATTCAAGTAAAACTTCTGATGAGCATCCTCCACTTGGATCGGGGAAAGTTAATTTTCGGGAAATTTTTGAAATTATTAAGAGCTACGATTATAAAGGCGCATTAATCATTGAATTATCGACAGCTAAGGACTTAACTAAGAGTATTGAATTTATAAAGAAATTTCTCTAAAACTATATAAATTTATTTTTTGGCAAAGCTTATTTGAGGTTATAATGCCAATAATTTCCCTCCAAATTACTGAAGATTTATTAGAAAGATTTGAAAACATTCGTAAATTGAGAGGTTTCAGCTCTAAGAGTGAAGCCTTAAGAGATGCTATTATAAGTTTTATAGAAAGAAATGAAAAATTTGAAAATCTAGAAGGATATAAAATAATGACAATAAATCTTGTCTATCCTTTTAAAGAAATTATTATTGATCAAATCTCTGAAACCTATTCAAGATTCCATAGAATAATTAAAACTATAACCGATTGGCGTATAGCAGAAAAAAAAATTGAAATTATCCTCCTTGTTGGCGAGATAGATATAATAAAGGATCTTTATAAAGAATTAGCTAAAATTAAAGATGTAATATGTTCCATTCGCGAGCTTGTAATTGATTAATTTATCCTTATTCAAATCGTAAAGAGAAATCTACCTGTTCTGACGGGAATTGTGTTAATTGACCAGAACTGACTACATCAGGTTCCGATATTATATAATCTACAATATTTTCTAAATTCACTCCTCCAGAAACCTCGATAAGTACTTTATCCCTAAGATTATGTTTCTTTAATAAATTGATACTATCTTCAACCCCGTCAGGATTAAAATTATCTAACATTATAATATCCGCTCCATTCTCAGCAGCAATTAAAACATCATCTACATCTTCCACTTCTATCTCGATTTTCTTTGAAAAACTAACTTTTTTCTTTATGTCAGCAAGAAGTTTTACGATATCTCCTTTATAAAATCGAAGATGTGTATCTTTTAACAAAACCAAGTCATCTAATGAAAATCGGTGTGAGTCCCCCTGACCTAATTCCACTGCTTTTTTTTCAAAAATCCTTAACCCTGGAGTCGTTTTACGTGTACATGCAATTTTAACCTTCTTACCCGAATTGTGTATTAATTCCACAAATTTTCTTGTTGTAGAAGTTATCGCACTCATATGTGTCATGAGATTAAGAGCCACTCTTTCTCCCAATAATATACCTTTAGCATTACCCTTTAATGTGGCAATGATATCTCCCTTCTGAAAAGCGTCACCATCATTCTTTTTTAAATCTATTGAAATTCCTACCATTTCGAATATCATCTTTAATTCTTCCAAACCTGAAATATAACCTGTACTTTTAGCAATAATTTTTGCAATTATTTCCGTATCATCTGGAATTGACATTGAAGAAACATCAGCAAAATTACAGTCTTCGTCAATAAACTTTTTGAGCTTTTTTCGAATAATTAATCTATTATAATAACTCATATTTCGCACAAAACTTTTTAGTATAATTATTATAAGGTAAAAATTAAATAAAACTATGGTAACAATAGAAAGGATCTTTATCACAAATACTAATATTAAATTGGAAGCTGAACTTTTTCAATCAATCTCAAATAAGGAAAAACCATTAGTATTGATATGTCACCCTCATCCACAGTATGGGGGAAACATGTTTAATAATGTTGTTTCTGGTGTATTTAACGCTTTAATTAAAAACGATCTCTCGTGTATGAGATTTAATTTTAGAGGAGTTGGTAGATCTGATGGTACTCATTCCGATGGAACGGGAGAGTTAAGTGATGTTCACGCTTGCATCGATTTTTTAATAAGTGAAAAAAATTTTAACAAAATAATTATATGTGGTTATTCTTATGGTGCAGCAATAGGATGTTCAGCTGTAAATTACTCAGAACATATTATCGGCTATGTCTCTATATCATTTCCTTGGGGATTCATGGGACCTAAACATAGGGAATTGTCTCAAACATTTAAACCAAAATTATTCATTCAAGGTACTCGAGATGCCATCCCTTTTGACGAGAATTATCGATTTTATAATGAACCAAAAAGAAAAAAGATGATTGACGGCGCTGATCATTTTTACGGTGGATATGAGGATCAGGTCGCTAATGAAGTATTAGACTTTTACAATTCGGTAGCTTGAGCTACCGAATTTTATTAAGATATAAAAATAAGAATAAGAAGGGAATAAGACTAAAGTGTTGATAATTTTTCTAAATCTGCTTTACTGTTTTCTTCTGCCCAATCTAAAAGTTGATCTGTATATTTTTCAATTTCTTCCGATTCTGGCAATTTTGTTAAGATAGCTAAAAGGAATTCAGTTTCTTTACTTATAATTATATTTCTCATAATAATGAAATCTTCTTTATATTTTATCTTCATGCTCATTACCTCTGATAAACCAATTTCTTCTGAGGCTTTGTATGCTGCATCAGCTAACAAAGAGCCCATGGCTGCAACTGCGCGCTCATCTATATCCTCTTCTTTTTGAGATGCTAAAACTAAACCCGCTGAGGTAGCGAATAGTGAAGCTCGGAAATTACCATTATCATTAAGTTCTTTTAGTACTAAATCTAGTCTACTAACCAATTTAACTCACACTCGTGAAATTTTTAGATTTTATCATACCATACTAGAATGGTAAAATTGAAATTCTTCGGTAGAAACTTTCTTAGTATAAATAATATGAGTTAAATAATATTTAAAATTGTGGAAAATCAAAAAATCGTTTTATCCTAACTTCTCTTCGATTTGGGGCTTGCTGTATGTTTAATTTGGGTTTTAAATCTTCAATGTTATAATAAATGTAGATAATACATCATTTTCATCTATATTTAATGTTACAATGCTGGGTCTTGCTACGGGTTTAAGAAATCCCGGTTTTTGAGGTGGAGGTTTTGGTGCAGTAGGAGACCCAGGATTAACAAGAAGAGTATTAAATTTTGTTCCTTTAATAAGGGGAATGTGAGTATGACCAAATATCAGTATATGTAATGCGTGATCTCTCGTAAAATTTTCGAGATCCTCTGGTAATATATGAATAACCCCAATGTTATAATGACTATGAGAAAATTTTACGAACTCTTCTAAATCTTCGATATTATCTACATTCCCTTTTACGCAGACTGTAGGAGCTATCTCGCTTAACTTATCTAAAAAGAATTTCTCACAAATATCTCCCGCATGGATAATTTGCTCGACATCTTTGAAAGCACCTTTTAAATTTTCAATTAAAGTTTTAACTTTAGCTTTATTAGTACTAGAGGTTATATGAGTATCAGAAATAATCCCAAACTTCATATAATCAACTCTCCATTAAATCGCAATGAGTAATCCCAAAAGGAAGATTAAAGATCCAATGAGAATATCTACAAAAACACGGAATACTACATCTCCAAAGGTGGATTCCTTAGAATCTCGTTTAAAATATGTTTTAATCGTATTGAAACCGTTTGAAAGTGCTTCCTTAATACTAGAAAAATCCCATACCAATAACATACAAACTACAACAAATAAAACTCCGATAATAAAAAGGGGGATGTAAAGAAAAAAAGTTATAACTTCAAAATTGTTACCTTGCCAAAAGCTCCATATTGTGTGTGCGGATACTATATTATTCAATGTATGTGCTATTATTGCAGGGAAAATCCACTTTTTTCGCAATACAAAAAGAGCCAAGATTATACCAACAATAAACGCCTGTATAAACCAAAGAACAGGATACCATGCATAAGCATCAAGTAGATAAGCTAAATGGCCTAATCCAAAATAAAGAGACGATATTATTACTGCTGACATTTTTAAAAAATATTCACTTCCCCTTTTAGCAAAAAAACCTCTAGCGATGGTTTCTTCTGTAAAGGCTACTGAAAACTGGATTATAATCGCAGATATAAGAAATATAAAATAATTATCTGAGAAAAGATATAAATTTGTACTTCTAATTCCTAAAACAATTGCTTGATACCCAACAGTTCCTGGAATTAAAAGATATGTAAAAAAATCAATTGGCATGAAGACTAAAAAGAACAGGAGAAAGCCATATAATAACTGATATCGATAATTTTTTCTTGACATTTTGTAAAGCTTCAAGTGACCTATAGATGGCGTAATGTCTTCATCCAAAATGAGCCTTTTTTGAGATTCAAATAAAAGATTGGTTAAATACAAAATAAGGGGTATACCAAAAAAAACAATTACCGCTCTAATTGAATAAAACAAGATCCCATAAAGATTACTTTCTTCTCCAGCGATTAAGGGAATTAAAAATACTGGTAAAAGAAGAAGGATAAATAGAAATACAAATACAAGTGCAATTTCATATAGAAAAAAAGTAAATCTTACTTTTGCTATTCTTTTTTTTTCCTGAGAAAAAATCATATTCGAACACTCTAATTTTGGATAAAAAATTATTTAATTGAAAAATTAAAAACTTTATGATTAAATGTGTAGGTTATCTAAATCAATTTCTTCTGGTTTTGGAATTCCATTTCTAGCCCCTAATTTCTCAATAATTCTACTTGCTACAAAATTACCAATCTTTACATTATTTTTGAGATCCTCGAAATCAAAACTGAGATTTTCGGAAAATCCATACAAAAAGCCTGCTGAAAATGCATCTCCCGCTCCTGTAGTATCGATAACCCTATTCACTTTAAATGATGGAATTATCTCCGCAGAATCCTTTGTAATCAATGAAGCTCCATTTTTACCTAAGGTTATAATTAAGGCTTTAATACCTAAATTATGAAGCTTTTCAGCTTTATCTTGAGCAAGATCAATACTCATTCTTTTTTCATGAAGTTCAAAAAGTGTCTGGAATTCTCTCTGAGATATAATCAAAACATCAATTTTCCCCAGTAGTTGTCTTATGTTCAG
>JBHLOF010000119.1:0-11406 GCA_048940805.1 Promethearchaeota archaeon | reverse complement strand
GAGATATGTGAGAAATGGAATATAGAACTTCAGGCAAGCCTTGAGCGTATAATGAGATGTGGATGTGGATTGTGTGGGTTGTGCGCAATCGATCCTTTAGGATTACTAGTTTGTAAGGATGGACCTATTTTTAAATCAGAATTATTGAAGAAGATGGATGATTTTGGGAAATTTAAAAGGGATTTTACTGGTAGGAAAGTCGATTTATAAATTTCAATATTAAATATTAAATTACAATTGAGATGACACAAGAAAAAACTGAGTTTCCTGAAAAAATTGAACTTATTTCAAGAGAAATAATTAATTTCCTGATTGAGAACCCCCACACCTCTCGGGAAAAAATAACTAATATTAAAGGTAAAATAGGAAAAAAATTTGATTACAAAAAAGTGATCAAAAATGCTACAATCTTAGATTTTGCAACTCCAGCTGAAAAAGAGATTATCCTTCCGATTTTAAAAAGAAGATCAACTCGAACCTTATCTGGAGTCTCTGTTATAGCTATTATGACAAAACCACTTCCCTGTCCTGGAACATGTATCTATTGTCCTGGACAAGATTCTCAACCTGGAGAAAAAGTAGCCCAATCCTACACCGGAAAAGAACCGGCAGCTATGAGATCTATTCATAATAATTATGATCCCTATGATCAAGTACAAAGTAGAATCAGAGATTTGGAAGCCATTGGTCATAGTGTAGACAAAATCGAGTTGATATGTATGGGAGGTACATTCTTATCTACACAGCTAGATTATCAACAAGAATTCATAAAAGGAGCATTAGAGGGCATAATTGAGCAGAGAGTTAATGATCTAGAAGAAGCTAAACAACTAGCAGAAAGTTCTAAAAGAAGAGTTATAGGAATTACCATTGAAACTAGACCAGATTATTGTAAAGAAGAACATGTCGACAGAATGCTTTACTATGGGACTACGCGAGTTGAACTTGGAATACAAACGATCTATGATGATATTTATAAATTAGTGAAAAGAGGGCATAACACTGCTGATAGCATTGATGCAATTAGAATTGCTAAAGATGCGGGGTTAAAAATAAATGCTCATATTATGCCAAATTTACCTGGCTCTAATATTGATAAAGACCTAGATTTATTTGATAAATTATTTTCAAATCCTGAATACCGCCCAGACATGCTTAAAATTTACCCAACTCTAGTCATTAATGGGACAGAATTATATAATTGGTGGAGGAATGGGAAATATTCACCATATTCTGATAAAGAACTCATCAATTTAATTGCCACAGCTAAAATAAACCTTCCCCCATACGTAAGAGTTCAAAGAATAATGAGAGATATACCTGCAACTCTAATCGAGGCGGGATGTAAAAATAGTAATTTAAGGCAGTTAATCCAGGAAAGGTTAAAAGAGTTAGATGAAACTTGTAAATGTATAAGATGTAGAGAATATGGGATCACTAAAAAAAAGGAAATCGCCGATGAGAAATCTCTAGAGAAGATAAAACTAATAAGATTAGATTATGAAGCATCTCAAGGAAATGAAATATTCTTGTCATATGAGAATAATCAAGATAAGTATTTAGTGGGATATTTACGCTTAAGAAAACCATCTGAATATGCTCATAGATCTGAATTAAATGATGGAAAAACTTTAATTGTCAGAGAAATTAAAGTTGTAGGTGAGATGGTGCCAAAGGATCTTAAACCAAATCGCTTCTCCCAAATCCAACATCGAGGATTTGGTAAAATGTTAATGGAAAATGCAGAAAAAATCTCCTGCGAAGAATTCGACGCAAAAAAATTGGCAGTTATTAGTGGTTTGGGTGCTCGAAATTGGTTTTATGAATTAGGGTATAATTCAGATGGAGTGTATGTTTCTAAATCCTTAAAATGATAATATCTTGAATCTAATCTGAATTGAAAATGCTTGTTGATAGATTCAATCAGATTTAAAAAATTTTGCTTTTTTATAATTTAATATACAAAATAGTAATTGTGTCAAAAAATAATCCTTAAGTGCATATTATGTCCTCATCAAAAAAAAAAACTGCTCAACAGACAATTGCGATAAGTCCTAAACTAAAAGAACGAATTGAAAAATATGTCTTAGAAAATCACCAAAAGTTTCCAAAGGATAAAAGGTTTAGAAGTATTTCTGGTTTTTATACTAGCGTAATGGAACAAACTTTGGATTGCTTTGAAAAAGGAAAAACTCTTGATGATTTTGAAAAATTTGTTGACAGTGAAATTAAAGATTTCTTTGAAAGAATCTCTTTCAATGGACTCATTCCTTATTATGAATTTGCAATTAAAGCAAACCGATATGTTGAGCCCAGTCTTGAGAAAAATCCTTTTTTTTACTTCACACTTAGAAAACTTTACACATATGATCCCTACGATATTAAGAGTATAAAAAACGTATTCGATAGAATAAAAAATTATATTCTTTCTAATAATCTCATTAAAGAATATCGATTAGATATCTTTTCTGGAAAAGGACCGAATAATCTTACCGCTGTTTTTGAACAAGTTGGGCTTTATAGAAATCTGTCTTTCGAGAACGCTAAATTTACAGTAGCACTTTGGGGTTTATTAGGGGTAAAAGTAACTAGTTGTCTGTATTCCGAAAAAGATATTTATTTTAGAGCAGATTTAATAGCCACAGACTTATTCTATAGAAATGAGCTTTTAAAAAGAGAAAGAGTCAAATTGATGACATATAATTTGTCTCAAGTTATAAATTACATTAGAATTTTGGAAGATAAAGATCTTTATCTTTGGATGAAAATTGTAAATGATAAAAATGCATTCATTTCGTTTGACAATGATGAATCAAAAGGGGAATGGATAAACTTAATAGAAAATGAAATAAGTAAATTTGGTGATAAAGAGACTCACCTTCTTAATCTATTAAGGTTTTTTGAAAGACTTCATTGGATTGAAATTGAAAATGAGAACGAATTATTATTTCGTATAAAATTAACCGAACCTAAAAATCAAGATGATATTGATTATTTGATAAAGATTTTATCAGAAAAATCGGAAATTATAAAGATTGATGATAAATATCAATTAAAAAAAAAGGAATCCTAAGATAAAAGAGATCTCAACCCTCGAGTTCCCTCCTATATTAATACCTGGTTTTTGTCTTTGAGATTCCCGTCTTTCCCCTTAATTTATTGCCTAGTTATTATCAGATCAGCTTATTTAAAAAGGATAACTGATGGAAACCTATGCTTCAGTTTCTTAATTTTTTCAATCTAAAAATGCAATTTATGTTAAGGTGAAAGGAAAATCTAAATTAGGCGAAAATGTATTGCGAAAAAAAATAGTAGATCAATAAAATCTAAGTTTAAAGCTTTATTATAGTCTTTTTAGAACTTTGCATCTACTAAATATTTAAAAAGTAAACAAGCTTAACACTAATTATGTCATCAAAAAAGTTCCTATCAACAAAAAAAACGGCACAACAAACAATTTCTATTAGCCCTGCTCTTAAAGATTGGATAACAAGGTATGTACATGTAAAAAACCAAAAAAATCAAGAAGATTACCGATTCAAAAGTGTTTCCGCATTTTACAATTATGTTATGGAAAAAATTATGGACTTATTTAAAAAAGGGAAGACTATTGACGATCTCGAAAGAATAGAAGATAAAAAAATTAAACAATTTTTTGATCGCTTTACGTTTCAAGCCACCATTCCACTATATGAGATGTCTATAGAAGATCACAAATATTCCCCATTTTCTTTTGATTTCAATACAAGATTTCTACTCCTATATTTAGAAATGTTTAAAAATGAAGTCAGAACACACAATTTTGAAGACGTTGATATTTTCTTCGAAAAATTACGAAGTCGGTTTGCAAAAACTACTATATCAAAAGATATGAAATTAGAATTATTTCTCAGCAAAAACAAAGAACCAGCTAGGGGTATTTTAGAAGTCATAGGAAAATATAAGAATTTACATTTTGAAAACTGCAAGTTCTTTGCTGCTATCTTCGGAATTCTTGGTGTCCGGGTCACTGATTTTATTTATTCCCCAGATGAATATTATTGTAGATTAGAACTCCTAGAAACAGATCTTTTATTCAATAGAACAGAACTCGTTATGAATGAAAGACTAAAACTAATTGAAGAGAATGTTGATTATATCACAAATTATTATAGGTTACTTAATGATAAAGATTTTTATTTATGGATGAGATTAGCCGGAGATAATGACACTTTCATATCTTTTAAAACAAAAACAGCATTTAAAAAATGGATTAAAAATGTAGAGGAACAACTACGAAAATTTGGTATTAAGGGAGATTTTCTGGCTAAAGTATTACAATTTTTTGAGAAGCTGCATTGGATTAGAATTGAAAATGTAAATAATCTGTCTTTTCGGATAGAGCGAGTAATTGAAGAAAACAAAGAACAACGGCAATTTCTTGTAGATTATCTCTCAAAAATTTCAAATTTATCGGAAGTTAACGGAATTTTTTACTTGAAATAGAAACATATCGAAAGTATAAAGATCGATTAATCCCAAACTTTTTTTGAAAATGATTATAAAGTGTGTTAATTGATTAGTTATTGTGTTTAATAATCATTTTATCATATGTTCTTATGAGCATCTCTCCTATGTGATTAATTATGGAAGAATTTGATTACGAAAAGCTCGGACTTATTTGTGGTCTTGAAATCCATCAGCAATTAGATACTGACACAAAGCTTTTTTGCCGTTGTCCTGCTAAACTCCAAGGAACTCGGACACCAGATTTTTTGGTGAAACGTAAAATGCGTCCCGTACTTTCAGAACTTGGTGTTTACGATAAAGCCATGATTACCGAATACCAAAAAGGAATGGATATTATATACGAAGGATATAACGATGTAGTATGCACATACGAATTAGATGATACGCCACCCTTCGAATGTAATAACGAAGCTAGAGGAATAGCTTTACAAGTTGCAATGTTACTTAATGCTAACATTATAGAAGAGATGCATGTCGTAAGAAAAAATTATTTAGATGGAAGTGTGCCTTGTGGCTTTCAACGTACTATGATACTTGGTACAGATGGATACATAACATTAGAAAGTGGGAAAAAAATTCGAATAGATATATTAAGTTTAGAAGAAGAGGCAGCACGAAGAATAAAAACTGAAGATAAGACAAATTATTTTAGATTAGATAGATTAGGAATACCTTTAATTGAAGTAACGACAAAGCCAGATATTAACACTCCTGAAGAATGCCGAGAATGCGCAGAAAGAATTGGTTTACTGCTATGGTCAACCAAGGTAAAGAAGGTGCTTGGATCTGTCAGACAAGATATTAATGTGAGTATTAAAGCGGGAACAAGAATCGAGATAAAGGGAGTACAGAAATTAGGATGGATTCCTTTGTTAATAAATCATGAAATCTCTCGACAACTGAAACTCCTTGAAATAAAAGAAGAACTCATAAAAAGGGAGATCGATGAAAAAGCTCTCAAAAATGAACCTGTAGATTTAACTAAAGTTTTAACAAAAACAAAATCTAAGCTTATTTCTAATGGTATACGGGCAGGTAAAAAATTAGTTGGAATTAAATTTGATAGATTTAAGGGGATTTTTGGAACAGTTTTAATGAAGGATTATCGTTTTGGAACGGAAGTTAGCAGTAAAGTAAAAATAATATCTGGCTTAAAAGGATTAATTCATTCAGATGAAGATTTAAAGAAATATAATCTCTCTGATGATGATGTTAATAATATTAAGGAAAAATTAAAGATCAAGAAAGAAGATTTATTTATCTTAGTTTTAGGTGCTAGGAAAGAGGTCAATAAAGCAATAAATGTAATTATTGAACGAGTAAAGTTTGCGTTTAATGGTGTCCCCCCTGAAACTAGAAAAGCTCTTGAAAACGGAAATACAGAATTTTTAAGAGAACTTCATGGAGGAGCAAGATTATATCCTGATACTGATACTGAAGCGATATTTAACAAGGAAGAGGAGATTATTAAAATAAAAAAGAAGCTCCCGGAATACCCCTGGACAGTTATTAAGCAATATTCAAAGAATTATAAAACTGAAGAAAGATTGATTAAAGATCTCATTTTTACTGGACAGTTGAAATTATTTAATGAATTGATTAAATTACATCCAGATAGTGCATCTCTAATCCTTACAACCTTATTAGAAACGACTACCGCTCTTAGAAGAGATGGCAAAAATATTGATAATATTTCTGATAATGATTTTATTGAAATTTTCTCACTTTTAAAAAAGGGAGAAATTAGTAAAGAAGCAATTGAAGAAATTATGAATTTTAAAACTGATTCTCCAGAGTTTTCCATTACCCAAATAAGGAAGGAACTTAAAATCGAAAAGATATCAGTAGAAGATCTTCAAATATTGATAAAAGATATTATAACCAAAAATCTTAATATGATAACAGAGAAAGGAATGAGAGCAAAAGGACCTTTAATGGGAGAAGTTATGAAACAAGTACGGGGAAAAATCGATGGTTCCATCGTTTCGAAGGAGTTAGAAAAAGCAATAAAAGAAAAAATAGGGAGTTGATAGATATGACTGAAAAATTAAAGGGATATAAAGGTGAAGGAAAAGAACTGTTAGAAAAATATCATGTAAATATCTGGGATATTATTCAAATTAAAACATCAAAAACTAGTTATGAAGGAATTGTTTTGCCTAGAAGTGAATACTCTGCGGCAAATTACATAAATGTTAAGCTAGAAAATAACTACAATGTGGGAATTAAAGCTTCTGAGATTCAAGACATAAAAAAGATCGGTAAAAGGGAAGCGGAATATAAAATCCCCGAGAAAAAATTTCCGAAAAACAAGGATCTCCCAAACGTAATTCTATTAGGAACGGGTGGAACTGTGGCTTCCAGATTAGACTACACTACCGGAGCAGTAATCCCCTCCTTTACACCAGGAGAACTATTTAGTGCGGTTCCAGAGTTAGCCGAAATATGCAACCTTGAATGCGAAATGGTTTTTGAAATCCTATCAGAGAATATGAAACATGAATATTGGCAAAAACTTGCAATTAAAATCGAAAATGCAGCTAATTCAGGGGTCGATGGTATTATGATTGGGCATGGTACAGACACAATGTCTTTCACTAGTGCTGCGTTGTCTTTTATGCTTAAAGATTTATCAATTCCAGTAGTATTAGTTGGGAGTCAAAGGAGTTCGGATAGACCTTCCTCTGATGCTGCACTAAACTTAATAAATGCTGCCGTAGTAGCAAGTTCTGATATCGCTGAAGTAGTTGTATCAATGATGGGTTCATCATCTCATGATTATGCGTTAATTCATCGGGGAACACTCGTAAGGAAAATGCATTCTTCAGTGAGAGACACCTTCAGAACAATAGACAGCATTCCATTAGGAATGGTGCGTAATAGGGAAATCAAGATGTTCTCACAGGATTATAGAAAACGATCCAAATCAGGAACAAAAGCCCTTACAGAATTCGAAAATAAAATAACATTAATTTATTCTTACCCCGAAATTAATAATGAAGTGCTTGAGTTTTTTATTGACAAAGGATATAAAGGTATAGTATTAGCAGGAACGGGTTTAGGACATGTTCCTACAACTCTTTATGGTTCGATTGAAAGAGCTATTCAAGAAGGAATCACCATACTTATGACGACTCAAACCTTACACGGCTTTGTAGGTATGAATGTATATTCAACTGGAAGAGAACTACAAAATTTAGGTGTAATCCCTGGTAGGAATCTCCTGCCTGAAGTTGGGTATGTTAAGTTAGGGTGGGTGCTAGGACAGACAGAAAATCCTGAAGAAATCAAAAACCTACTCCTCCAAAATATTGCTGGCGAATTTGTAGATAGAGAGCTCCCGATTGCCTTTAATTATAATATTGACGAACTACTCAAAAATAATAAACTCTAAAATCCCTTTTTCTTAAGGAGCTGCCAATAAAATCATAAAAAATTTATAGTTGAAATAATTTACATTCATATCAACAAAATAACGTGAAGTTTTATGGGAAAACGAATACTTGCTCAGCGAAAGGGTCGAGGAACTTTGACTTTCCGTTCTCCTTCGCATCGGCATCTAGGCCCCGTAAAGTACCGTCCATTTTTAAAAGGACAAAACAAATTTACTTTCAAAGTTATTGAATTGTTACATTCTCCTGGAAGAGGCGCTCCTGTAGCACTAATTAAATACGATGATGATCGAAAATCTCTGTGGCTTCCCCCCGAAGGAATTTTTGTAGGACAAGAATTCGTACAGTCAAAAACAGGTTATGGTCAGCCAATTGAGGTTGGAAATATTCTACCTTTAAAAAAGGTACCTTTAGGAACTTTGGTATTTAACATCGAGTCCACGCCGCAGGATGGAGGTAAATTCGCACGAGCTTCGGGAGTAGCCGCGATAGTGAGAAACAAATCCGGCAATAAAGTAGAACTTCTGTTCCGTTCGAAAAAAACTAAATGGATTAACGAAAATTGTCTCGCTACAATAGGTGTAGTTGCTGGAGGAGGCAGAACTGACAAGCCTTTCCTCAAAGCAGGCGCCAAGTTCCATTACAATAAATCCAAAGCGAAAAAGTGGCCCATAGTACGAGGTGTAGCTATGAATGCTGTCAGTCATCCGTATGGTGGGGGCGCAAAGCAATCTCCTCATAAATCCACCACGACAAGCAAAAATCGTCCTCCTGGTAGAAAAGTAGGGCAGATCTCTGCTAGAAGGACAGGACACCAGAATTAAACCATACTGTTTTTGTATTAGAAACCTTTTGTATTGATTCAAAACATTTTTATATCTCATTTTATCCTATATACTTGTATATATTCTAATATATAAAATAAATAAAAAATATCTAAATATATAAGCGAAGTTGATAATTAAAGCTTCTCGTTACTCTAGTTGGAGTTCTCATTATAGCGAATTCATATTAGACATAACTGGAACTGGTGATAGGACCAATCCATATCTTATTTCTCGCAAAAATTATTACTTTGATGATAATCTTGAATTATCACTTTATAACTCCACATCCTATACTAAAATATATAAAATCACCTTAAAATCTCTATACATTAAAAATTGTGAGAATATAACTATTTCAAATATATCAGTAAAGCATTTGGGATTGGGACATTGTTCTAAGATTACTATCGAAAATTCAAAAATCACTAAACAACTTAGGATAGCAAAAAGTAATGAAATTAACATCGTTGATTCTAACATTGGTAAATTATTTGCGTTTTCAGGTGAACAAATATTTTTTTCTGGTTGTGAGATTCAAAAAATTTCGCGTAAGTCAAAGGCAGAGATTGTTCTAAAGGATAGTATTAAACAGAATCGATACGAATATAATTCACGATCAAAAAGCTCAAGAGTCGCGCCAGATTTCTTACTTTGCAAATCTTGTAATTCTGAAGTAGATCTGTTTTCAAAATTTTGCCACAATTGTGGTTTCAAGCTTCAATAAGCATTAAGAGGTCAAAATAGAAGATTAGAAAAAAAGATTTATTTATAATATCGGTATTATGTGTAATAATTAGTTCTATTGTTATTTTTTCAAATTATAACACAATTATAAATTTTGTTCCTAATAAGGACATTGGGGTATCTAATAACCCGATTGAGTTAGAACGATACATTTCCAACGAAATTGAATGGAGTTTTCAATCCACACAAGAAGTTAAATTGCTAATCATTAAAAAAAGCACCTTTGAATACCTACAAAAAAGAGCCACTGAAATATCAACATTTCCTGGAATGAGTTATGACGATCTAATGGAAGAATACTTACAGGATCATTATGTTTCCTACGAAAATTTCAACGACTCTGGGAGGTTCTTTACCAGATCTGCTGGAATTCATTATATCAGATTCAATACTATCGGTATTTTTAAATACAGTTTTAAATATGATCCATTTTTTATAGATTTGATGTGGTTCTTATATGGATTATTAGGCTTAACTGTTATTGTAGGAATTGTGATAATCATTTCTAGAATATCTAATATGATATTCCCTAGTGATAAAAAAAGCGAATCTTCCTTAAACATGCAAATGGAAAAATATTGTGAAAGATGTGGCTCTTTAATAGAATTGAACTCACTATTCTGCCATGAATGTGGTATTAAACTTAACACTTTTAAATAACACAACTAAAAATTCGGAAGATAACCAATACAACCCTTAATCCTCAAAAAAAGAAAAACAATATTGTTAAAGGTTCGTATGAAAATTAAATGATATATGCTGTAAAAATTCCTTATATCGTGAACGAAGGGTTACTTCTGTAACCCCTATAACTCTTGAAATGTCTTTTTGACTTACTTTTTGATTTTTTAATTTTGAAACTAAATAAATCGATCCTGCACACAACCCTTTTGGATCTTTGCCGCAAATTGATGTATTTTCAATAAAATTCTTTAGTACTTTTACTGCTACCTGCTCAATATGAATACCAAGTCCTAAATCAGCACAATATCTCGGAATTAATGCAACCGGATCGATATGCTGAGATTTCAAGTTAAGCTCTCGTACTAAAATTTTATAGCATTTCTTTACTATGTTGTCATTGATTGATGCCTCATCTAAAATTTCTTGTAAGGTGATTGGAACTCTCTCTTGTTTACATACATAATATGCACAAGCCGCAATCATTCCATTGATTGACCTTCCCCGTAGTAAGTTTCTCTTGAATACCTCTTTATAAAGACGAACTGCTGCCTTTTTTACACGCTCTGGAAAATTTAAATTGCCGCCAATTCTCTTTAACTCAGTTATGGCAATAAGCATATTTCTTTTTTCCCATGATAAATGTGTATTCCATTTAGCTGCCCTCCTTAAATCAGGACTCTTGATTTTTGACCTATCGATAATGGTGCTCAACCCAATATCTGGCATTAAAATAGACATGGGGCAGCCGGTCCGTTCTTTTTTATCCTTCTCCTGTTTTGAATAGGCTCGTATACCACTGTGAGAAATGTCTACTTCTTTCTCATTTACAACCAAACCACATTGCTGGCAAACTGTCTCCCCTCTCTGGTGGATAGAAATGATTCCCCCGCCACATTCCGGACAAAAACTCGTCTGTGGAATTACCTCAACGACCATGTTTCTTTACCCTTTCCTAAATCTTATGTTTAAAAATTATTTTGAAAATTTTTTTCACACACAATTGAAGGTTTTTTATAAAAATTAATTTTTAGTTATAAAAAACTTTCGTTATAATAGAATTACTCATCCGAGTATTTAAATGTTACTTTTTTTGTAAAAAAAATCACTTTAGTTAACCAAATCTCTAGGCAAAACAAATTTGTTGTCACATATTCCTGACTTTCCTTGTAAAAAACTATGGGGAAATAATTAAAGAATGCGTATAATATGAGCACAATACCAATTGTGGTAAAAATACATGATAAAAAAGG
>JBHLOF010000118.1:0-11467 GCA_048940805.1 Promethearchaeota archaeon | reverse complement strand
GTTGCTGAAGGAAAAGATACAAAAACTGAAAAAGTTGTATCAACAATGTATAAAATAAATCCAGTTAATTTAGATACGCCAGTAACTGAAGCATTCAATAGAATGCGTGATTTAAATGTAAATGTAGTACCCGTGATTAAGGATGATAAATTAATTGGAGTGGCAACGATTCAAGACTGTTGGAGTTACATTCCAGATCAAATTACAGATGAAATTGGACTAATACCAGTAAGAAATACAAGGGTAGCTGAATTCTGGTTTGCGAGTGTATGTGCAATACTAGGCTTTACTTTAGGTATTATTTTACCATTGGCTGGAGTCTATGGATTTTTTGATGGAAACCAAGCAGATCTTTTAAGTCTTTTAGGACTTAGCTTAGTTGGAGGTGGAAAAGTGACTTTTCACTTATTTGAAGCTAGAGGAATAAACTTAATGGTACCATTTTTTGAGATTGGACCAGTTTGGATTGCAATAGAGATATTTAGCGTATTGTTACTGATATTTGGTATAATTGGTTTATTCTCCATAATCTATGCAAGCTTTTGTGATACCAGAAATTACCAAACAGGCACGATTGTAAGATTATTAATACCCGGATTATTAGTTTTTTTTATGGTTTTTGAGTGGATTTTATTCGGAATTGCTTTTGCCGTAGCTACCCCAACACCGATAATAACCATTGATAGCACTGGATTAGTTATGTCAATCTTATCGATGATTCTAATTTTACTTGCTATAAATAGAGACTATATTTTTAGAGAAAAGGAAACTACAGAAGCTATGAAAGATGAGGTGTCAGATTAAGAATGCCTAGAGGTGGAGGAGGCGGATTCCGAGGCGGAGGAGGTTTTCGGGGTGGAGGATTTGGTGGAGGCTTTCGAGGGGGTGGATTCCGAGGAGGATCGTTTGGTGGCCGGGGAGGTTATAGTAGACCAAGCGGAACCCCATTTGGAAGAACAGGTGCAACTCGAATAACATCTAGATCTCCAAGTGGTCCTTATAGACACAGCTATTATAGGCCATATAGACGATATTACAGACCGTGGTGGTGGTACCATAGACCTTGGTATTACAGGTGGTGGTATTCACCTTGGTGGGCGGGACATTGGTATCGTCCTTGGTATTATAGTCCTGTGTATATAGGAGGAGGTATCATATCCATAATTATGATTGCTTTGATATTTCTCCCTCTAATGGGTATTACATTTTGGTTTCCATTCAGTAGCGCTGATGAAAATGGATTTGTAAACTATAGATCTACAGAGTCTTTAAACTATAATGAATTTTGGTATGAATTTGAATATATGGGAGCAAATCAGGACATCACAATTAATAGAATTCAATCTACTATTGCTGAAATTAACTTTGGTATATGGGATCGTCCTTTTGAATCTTTACCTACAAGAAGTTTTCTTACAACTGAAGATGGGTCGACGAACCTAGTTACTACTGCATATTATTATCTGTGGTTTTTTTTAAGACCTGGATCATCAATAGACTATACTTTTAACTCATCTGGACCAGTGGATTTCTTTATTGGTGATGGTAATGACGTTTATCTATGGAACCAAGGAAGCTCACCAGCTTTTTATGTGGATAAGCCAAGTAGTAGCGGAGACACGGGATCATTAGATATAACAAGTGCTAATGATTATTATGTGGTGTGGTATAACGAGGGCGGTTCAGCTGTTGATGTTGATTTCACTGTGAATTTCACTGAGAGTGGTGTTCCTGATTTTACTGCAACAGATTTTCACATAAATGAGACTTTAAATATAATTGATGAAACATTTACAGTAAATCGCTCAGGAAATTGGTATTTCTTCATCTATTTTGATCCAATGAATTCTCCAGAAGAATCAACTACAATCACTTTTGATGTTACATATGATACAGGTTTAACTTCTAAGGATAGGTGGCTAAATGTCCAATGGATCTTAATTATCGTTCTTGTTATAATAATAGTTATAATAATTGCTGCTGTTGTAGCGAGGAGAGGTCAGAAAAAGCTCAAATTAAAGGAACCTGAGAAAACACCGACGAAAGAAACACCATATAAGGAAGAAAAGAAGACTCCTGTTACAGAAATCAATTGTATACGGTGTGGAGCTTCACTCCATAGCGATTCAAAATTTTGCCCTAAATGTGGAGGGAAAGTTGAAGGAAGACAAGTAGTAAGTTCTGATATATCAACCCCTGCAAATGCAAAATACTGTTCACTGTGCGGAAGTAAATTAGAAGGTACTGAGAAGTTCTGTAAATGGTGCGGAACAAAAGTAGAGAAATAATTAACTTAATTCTATAATATTTTTTTTATTAATTTTTATTATTTTTTTAAATTGATTTTTATTGTCATGAAATACTTTCCATAAGGTCCTCTCCACATTCTTCACATACCAATTGCTCTTTACTTTTTATTAGTGCACCACAGTTTTTGCAATGAGTTAATCTTTCTCGTAATTTTGCTATAGCTTCTTTTATCTCTTGAGCTTTTTTAACTTCAACAAATTTTGCGTAATCTTCTTTAGGTTGTAATATTTTCTCAAGTGCGACGATCTGATCTTTCAACCATACCATAAAGATAAACTTTTCAGTATCTTCAATAGTTTTAAAAGAATGATAATCAACTTTGACCTTATCTGGCAAATCGAGAAATTTATTATTCCCAATTTCTATAAAAGTATTGTAAAACAAAATACCATCATATATTAGATTCTTTATTTCTTGGTTTTTTTCTACTTCATAAGCTAATTCAAATCCACATGCACCTTCATTTATTAGGGATAATAAATGCTTTAAAAAATCTAACTTATTCTTGATTTTTTTCAGTTCATCATCTGATATTTTCGTTCTTTTGGAATCTGTAAATATATACCCTCCTGATTTAAAATCATGTGAGTTTTGTGAAAATTTCTTCTCTTTTTTTACCTTTTTATTTAACTTTTCTATTTGAGTACCTAATCTCATTCTTCAGAAAAAATTCAAAAAGTATTTTTTTGATTCAATTTAGATTATAATTCCCTAGAATCAAAAGAAGATTATTATATTAATAATTTTGTTGTTTTGTAAGAATATAAGAATTTATGAAAAGTAAGTAATGGAGCATAAATATTACAATTTTAACCAGTTTCTTCAGAGGCAAATGGACTGTAAACTCCTTTCACTTCATTAAGTTCTGCTGTCATAACTGTATGACCTATATGTTGTTTTTCGAAATTTTTTATTTCTACCTGATTTATAGGGTTATCTGCATGAATAACAATATATGTTTTGCATTTTATACAAGCACGACAGCGAAGACTCATGGGTTTACACTCCTACTAGTCTATTAGTGTTCCAATATTATTTTAACATAGTAAAATATTTCAAATTTATGGTTTTGGTTTAAAAATGTTCGTGAGGAACGAACAATACTGGATATCATGATTGACAAAATTCCAATATTCAATCACTTTGATGTTAAGAAAATCTTAATAAACTTTTAGGAAAAATATATCACTATATATCCATTAAATTTGGGATTGTACTATCGTATAATTCATTCATTTTTTTTAAGTTGAGGTTAAATCTGCTTGATTTTAATCCACTAACACTGATATTAGGCTTAGCTGTTAACACACCTATCTTCTTTACATCCGTATTAAATTCCTGTGCAAGCTTCACTACTAGTTGATGTTTATCTGGGCTAACTTCAATAATGAATCTACCTACCGATTCACTAAATAGAAATTCATCATCACTTAATTCTTCCTCATAACAACTTGTAAAGTCAAGATCACAGCCAATCTTATTTTTAAAGCACATTTCTGAAATAGTGACAATAATTCCTCCTTTGTTTACATCATGGTTTGCTTTTACAAGGTTTCTTTTATACAACTCAAAAAGAAAGGCCCATCTGGCTTGAATCTTCTTTTCATCTACTTTTGGGGGTATCCCACCTTCAAGATTGTGAATTACAGAATAATACTCAGAACCGCCTAACTCTGCTTTAGTTTCCCCAATTAGAAAAATTTCATTTCCGACCTCTTTAAAGGGAAGAGTAATAATGTTGTTTTGCCCCTCAATTATACCTACAATCATAATAACTGGGGTTGCTTTAATCGCAGTTTTCTTTACATCATCTTCGTTATAGAATGATACATTACCACCTATAATTGGTATTTTTAGAGCCCTACATAAGTCGTTCATGCCTTGGACAGCTTTAGAAAAGTACCAAAAAGATTCTGGAATCTCAGGATTACCAAAATTACAACAGTTAACCATCGCCATTGGTTTTGCTCCATTTGAGATAACATTTCCACATATTTCAACGAGCCCACCTTTAGCACCTTCATAAGGATCTAAGAAACAATGTTTTGAATTGATACCAACGCTTGCGGCAATAAACTTATCTGTACCAATAATTCGTAAAACTCCAGAATCTCCATCTCCACACTTAACAACTGATCTTACTCCAACTTCATGATCATACTGACGATAAACCCATTCTTTACTGCAAATATTTTCTGACGCAATTAATTTATACAAGATCTCATCCAAACCTTCCGAGGAAGCTGGGATTTTTTGAGATAGAAGAACATCTAAATTTTCAGGTCTCTTTTCTTCCCTATTAAACATTGGTGATTCCGACAGAGCTTTTGAGGGTATACTTACAACAAGATTTTCCTCATCAAAAACCTTTAAAACTTTAGAATCATCAGTTCTACCAATTACTGCAAACGTCAGTTCATATTTTCTAAAAATGTCTAAAACTTCCTCCAAACCTTCGGGTTTTACAATGAACGCCATCCGTTCCTGTGATTCTGATAACATGATTTCGTAAGAATTCATACCTGGTTCTCTAGTAAATACTTTCCTCAAATCAATTTCCGCTCCAGTGTTCCCATCACCAGTTAATTCACTGGTTGCACAGGTTAATCCCCCTCCTCCAAGATCCTTCAAACCTCTTACATATCCAGTTTTAACCGCTTCTAAAGTAGCTTCAATAATCATCTTTTTAGTAAAGGGATCACCAATTTGAACAGCAGGTCGATCAGCTTCAGACATTTCTGTAAGTGTTCGAGAAGCAAAAGTTACCCCATGGATACCATCTCTACCTGTTGATCCACCCATCAAAATAACATAATCTCCCGGATTATACGCTCTGCTTGGAGCGTGTTTAAAATCTTCGATTGTTCCCAATCCGATACAGGCAACATTTACTATGCAATTACTCTCAAAACTGTCATCAAATTCTACCTCCCCTCCAATTGTAGGAATTCCTGTACAATTCCCATAATCAGCAATCCCTTTCACAACATATTTAAATAACCACTGGGAATGTGGATTATCTTTCAGATGACCAAATCTCAAGGGGTCTAATAGGGCGATCGGTCTAACACCCATACATAAAATATCTCTTATTATACCACCAATCCCGGTTGCAGCACCATGATATGGTTCGATAGCCGAAGGGTGATTATGAGATTCAATTCTGAATGCTAAAGCATACCCATCACCAATATCAATCACTCCCGCGTCTTGTCCTGGACCTGCTAGAACGTAATCATAGTTTTTTTCAGCATTTTCGAATAGCTTTAATTTTGGTCTTGAAGATTTATAGGAGCAATGCTCACTCCACATAACATCAAACATTCCTAGTTCAGTGATGTTTGGTTCCCTATCTAATAGTTCTTTCACCTTCTCAAACTCTCCAGTTGTCATTTCAACATTAACATCTTCTCCATTGAGTTTTACCTTTGTCATTGTGAAGTCCTCCCCTTAATAAATTCAACCATTGATTCAAAAATTAATTTGCCATGTTCTGTTCCCTTTGGGCTTAAAATTGCTTCTGAAGCACGCTCTGGGTGCGGCATAAGTCCAATGCAATTTTGTTCCAAATTACTAACTCCAGCAATATTATCCAATGATCCATTAGGATTCGCTTCTTTTTTGAATTCCCCTTTCGGAGTGGAATATCTAAATACCACCTGATCATTTTCCTCTAATGTTTTTAAATTATCTGTATAATATCGACCCTCTCCGTGAGCTATTGGAATATCAATTACATCTCCAACTTGTAATTTACTTGTAAATGCTGTTTTATTGTTCTCCACCTTAAGATTCACCCACTTACATTCAAATTTGAGTGATTCATTCCTTAATAGCGCTCCTGGAAGAAATTGAGCTTCTGTAAGAATCTGGAAACCATTACAGATCCCTATAACGGGCCGACCATCATTAAGCATTATTCTTGCTTCCTCAATAGCTGGACTGTGGGCGGCAATTATTCCTGCTCTCAAATAATCACCAAATGAAAAACCACCAGGTAAAATAACCCCATCATATTTTGATTCTTTGAAGTGATTGTGCCATACCAAGTCTGTCTCTACATTCATTACATCCTTTAAAACATGAACGGCATCTAAATCACAATTGGCGGCTGGAAACTGAATTACCGCAATTTTGATTGTCATGATTTGGTTACATTTAGTATTGTTAGATTTTGAGTAACAGGATTAAATATTCTCAATTTATTGCACATATCTTCAACAATTTCTTTGGCACTCTCTTCATCATCCGCAGAAATATGAATGCGAAGATATTGACCACTGCGAACATTTGAAATCATATCGTAGCCTTTTTTAGCTAAAAGATCTCGTTTAATCGTCTCTCCTACGGGATCCCGCGCCATTTCTTTGTTAGTCATAATAATTTCGACTACAAAATTAGATGTTGTCATTTTCAAGAAGAAATAGCACTGTATATATTTTTATTAGTTCTTATTAACTTAAAAATAATTCTCATCGACAAAAACGACAAGAGCGAGGATTTATCAGTAATTTTTCGAGTGTTTCTTCTAAATCACTAAACCTACTATAACTGCTAAAATTAATGCTAAAAGCCCGAATAGTAAACTACGAGCACTCCATTTTGGGAATTTATTTGTAGGAAGATCCTCGTATTTATTCTCTTTATATTTAGAAATATCAAGAATTATACTAACAAAACTAAGTAGAAACAAAGCAAAATCAATAAATAAAAGAATTAAACCTAGCATAATACAATAAGAAAACAATTGTTTGTTATTTAAACTTTTCTTCCCTTCTATAAATAATTAGCTTCGTGTAAATTTACTAATATTCTTTGATTTACATCAACAACTTCTGCCTTGAATTCCAAGCCAGTAATTTTTTCATAGCTTCTCATATACGTTTTTGCTAATTCAATTTTAATATCCTCTGAAATCGGTGGTATCTTGTCATCCGGTTTAATATCTGGAAAAATATCTGGATATGTATTCATAAGCCACCCTCTAAATATTTCTTTATCTAATATTTCGGGGTCTTCTCCTTTTTGAAATTTATCTTCATAAGAATCTAAGATCCAGAATCTTGAAGAATCTTGAGTATGAATTTCGTCAATTACAATCAACTGCTCATCCTTAATTCCAAATTCATACTTAGTGTCAGCCATAATAAGACCATTTTTTTCACAAAACTTTTGACCAAATCTAAATAATTTCAATGCTACAGTTTCCATTTCTTCATAGATTTCTTTTTCTACCATCTTTTCTTTAATAATCTGTTCCTTTGATATGTAGAGATCATGCCCGGTTTCGGCTTTGGTTGAGGGAGTAAGGAGAACTTCTTCCAATTTTTGATTTTTCTCTAATCCTTTTGGTAGCATTATTCCAGAAGTAGATTCGCCCTTTAAATAATTTCGCCACGCAGTACCCGTTATGTAGGCTCTTACGATTATTTCAACTGGGAGAGTGTCACATTGATGAACTACTGAAACATTTGGATCAGGAGTATTAATAAGATGGTTTTTTACTAAATTTTTTGTTTTATCAAACCAAAAGGAAGATATTTGATTCAACATTTGACCCTTGAAGGGAATAGTTGTGATTACACGGTCAAAAGCACTCAACCTATCAGTAGCAATAATAATTCTTATATCTTCTTGGATATAATTATCTCTAACCTTCCCTTTATATAACCTCCCTAATTTCGAAAGGTTAGTTTCACGTAGAGTAAAATTCAACTGTTGTCTGATTAAATCTTCAATATTTTCAGCTACCATGATTTAACTATAGTTAATAAAATCATAATAAAACTTTTTATTAATAAAATATTATCAGCTTTCTTAATCCACATTAACCGTATTCCCACAATTATTACATCTCTTGGCTCCACGGAATAGAGGATTACCACAAAGGCAATGATATCTTTCTTCTTCTCGTTTAACCCATTGTTCAGTCCCTAACTCTCTCCATTGAGGTATTGCTCTCATGATTACTTTTTTACCTACAGGAATCGGAAATCCATCTATAAATTTACATGGCCAATCATCACATTGAAAGCAGCCATCAATATTTTTCTCTTTCACACAACTCTTAATAGAACAGGATTGACAATACCCAAAAACGATTTCCTCAGAAAGACAGCCATTACACTTAATATCATCGATAGAATTAGAAATAGGTTTGTACACATTCACTAAACGTTCTTTGAATTTTAAATTATTATCACGGTGAGCAATGTAAATGGCACAAACACCGCAGTATAAACCACATGGTGCTAATAAAGCTTGATTTAGTTCTGACATTATAGAATCTCTGATTTTTATTTTTTGTAATATTTCCCATTTTTAAATTCTTTGGTAGAATATTTACTTATGTTCTTTTTCATTTTGTTGACGAAAGCTTGGGTGAGATCTAAATCCAAAGCATTAATGAGACTTATAAGATATATAAAAACGTCAGCAATTTCATCGGAAATGTTATTAAATAGTTCTCTATCATCACTTATAGTCTTCTTGGAATAATCTTTAAAAAGTAAAAGTTGAGATAACTCCCCCGCCTCACAATTTATTGCTTGTACTAAATTTTTAGGGGTATGATACTTAACCCAATTTCGTCCTGAGACAAATCTCTTTACATCCTCTTTAAAAAATGAAATTGTTGTGTTGTTATCTTGGTGTTTATTCATTGTAATTGTCATTAAATTATATTATAATTTCAGATAAGAATAATAAACTTTAAAGATCTAACCAAGACTATATTAAATTATTAATAATTTCTTTTAAAATAAGGAGATTGTATTAAATCTATTCCCTTTTTTAATGATCATTAATAGATGTTTACTAGTCTATTTTTGCTATAAAATCTAGTATCTTTTTATTAATTTCATCGGCTCTTTGTGCTGGCATGAAATGTCCTGCCATATCCACAATTTCTAAATCAGAATTAGGTATTTTTTTATGTAATTCTTCAGACATTTGTTCAGGAGCAAAATTATCTAATCTTCCCCCTATTATAAGAGTTGGGCACCTAATATGTGAAGGATCAAACTCGTTTATTTCATTAATCATATTAAATATCTGTTCCTCAATTTTCATAAACAACTCATCTTTAGTTAATTTAATACCTTCTAACGAATCTGATAATGCGGTAATAATAAATGGGATTGTTTTATCTAAAATATGCTCAATAGAGTTTGATACAATCTCCAGAAAATTCATTCTAATATCATAAGGAAGTAAATTATAAAAGATGTTTCTGATTACGTTATCAATAATTATATATCCAGAATTCATTAATATAAGGAATTTGATTTTATCTGGATGTTTCATAGTATATAATTGACCTATCATTCCCCCAACTAGCGAATGACCTATTATCCCATATTGTTCATTAATATCTAGATACTTAAGCAGATCTTCTAAATCTCGGATTATATCATATCTTAGATTTTTAGAAAGATTGAGTTCTTTTGGATGGTCGCTCCTACCATGCCCTAATGCGTCAAAAGCGAGAATTCGATATTTCTCTTTTAATATTTTAATCTGAGATTTAAAAAATGAAGCAGAAGATGCAAAACCATGAAGTAGTATTATGGTACAATTCTTTGAATCGGGGTTGATGTTCTCGTAATATAGATTGTAACCCTCTTGATTCTTAAAATAAGGCATGAGACCAAAATTTCTATTCCATTTTATAATTTTTGAAATATAGGATACAAAAAATACTTTTCTAAATCATAAAAATAAACCCTAGCTGAATTAAATGTTAAGAAAAGTAAGAGAAATAATCATAGATCTTTAGTTAACCTCTTCTTTTCATAAAGATCTAATACAGCTGGCATAAATATTCTATTTAATTTTTTGTAGGTTCGTATATTCTCTTTTTTAGGCTCTTTAGAGTCAACAAATCTCACCATATTTGAAATAGCTTTTTCAAAAGTGTCATAAATCTTTGCCCCATAAAATCCTAAAATTGCTGCCCCCATTGCCGCCCCATCCTTTTCTTCAGGTAAAATAACTTTTCTTGAAGTTATATCTGCAAGGATTTGTGCCCATGTTGGACTATTCATCGCTCCTCCATCCGCTTTAATTTCAGAAACTCTAGATCCCCCCATTGCCTCTACCATTTGGAGATACATCTGAGCACTTAATGCTGCTGATTCCATTATTGCTCGAATCATGTGAGATCTGGTATGATTCCATCCCAAACCGTGAATGGTACCCTTTCTAAAGATATACAATGGAAGAATTAACAACCCTTCGCTTCCTGGTGGTACTCTCGATGCCTCCTCTGATAGAACCTTGTAAACATCTACATTCTTTTCAATGCTTTCTTTAACTTGTAATTGAGAAAAATTGTCTTTAAACCACTTCATAGCTGTTCCCGTCCCTGGAAGTGCACCTTCAATATTCCATTTTCCTTTGATTGGTGTAGGGATCGAAAAAATAGGAATATTTCCTGGAGGGTTTACAGGCTTATCAAAAACGTAATCAACAAACATTCCTGTTCCCATTGTTATTTTAACTTGTCCTGTTTCAATTACTCCTAACCCAAGAGCAGAACATTGCTGATCTCCACTTCCCATAATTACAGGAATATTACTTGGTAAATTCAAATCTTTTGCAGCTTCGCTTGTAAGCTCCCCTATAATTCCTCCAGGGAATTTTATTTCAGGCCATAGATCTAAAGGAATGTCATAAGCTTCAGCTAATTTTTCATCCCAGTCTAACGTTTCTAAATTTAGTATCGCCCAATATCCATTAGTCGGATCAGTAACAAGTACATCACATAATTGTTTAAAAATAAAGGTATCCACAAAAGCAATTTTGGAAATCTTTTCAAATACTTCTGGTTTATTCTTTTTGATCCACAATATTTTGGGCATATTTCTTCTGAATATACCTTCCTGTTTTACCCAATCCTCAATACCAAATTCCTCTCGTTCATCCATCCAAGTTAAAGCTGGATGTAAAGTGTCTCCTTTGTTATCCAAAAATGTTACTGATTGTCTAAGGAAAGCAGCGGATATACCAACAATATCATTCACATCTACTTTTTTAGTAATGGTTTTACAAGTATTTTTTATGGCATTCCACCACATAGTTGGATCATGTTCTGAAATTCCTACTTTTTGTTTAGGAATATGATATTCTTCATAATCTCGTGCCATTACTTTACCGT
>JBHLOF010000117.1:0-11470 GCA_048940805.1 Promethearchaeota archaeon | reverse complement strand
ACTTGTTGATGAGTGATTATTATAATAGTCTAGAAATTGATCGTCAGAAATCACAATTCTACGTAAAACAGAGTCAAGTATTAAAAAATCAACTCTATACGATTGGAGTAAATAAATAAAGAGGGAAGTTTGTTCTATCTCTTAAAACGTGATCTTTTAGCTCCAAGACTGTCTTGTTGGCCTCCAAACTTTTCGTCCAGAAATCGAATTTTATATAATTCTCTGAACCTCATTCTTGGAGGCTTCTTCTTATTTGCATTTACCCCACTTCTTTCAATTCGGGGAGTTTGCTGTTTAACCTTACCCGCTTTAGTTAACGAACCATGAGAACCAGGCATTTTCTTTTTATCATCTCAGATTGATATTTATACTGTGATTATAAAATAATTTAAAACTCTTAAATTTTGGTATCCGTATACTTACAATAAAGATTGGACTCCAATTTTTTATTAAATTTTTAATGGTTTTTTTAAATTAAACTGAAGCATAACCATCAAATCATGTCTGATAAGGGAAAGAATAATAAGAAAGTTGATGAGGAAAAAGATAATGTACAATATGGTACTAGCACAATCGTTTGTTTTGCTTGTGGTGCCCAAATTGAGAAGAAAACCACAACATGTCCTTATTGTAAAACCGAAATCATGTAAGAATTGCATTTAAAGAAAATGAAATATTAAAATCTACACCTATCAATATATTAAATCATATATACCTATATGACCTCTATTAGTCGAAACTCTCAGAAGAAAGGTTTATTACGGATTTGGGTGCTTCTCTTTATATTAATCACATCGTTATCGGTGATTTTATCTCTACTCATAGATCCTTTTTGGTGGATACTTCTTCCCCTTTCTTTTTCCTTCTTAATTATACTCCTACTTATGTCGCGATACTTCTGGTTAGAGAAAAAATACTGCCCTCGTTGTAATACTCCTACAGGTAAATATAGTGAGTATTGTAGAAATTGTGGACTTCGACTATTTTTCAAATGTATATCATGCGGGAAATATATGCGTGTCGGTTCTCAATTTTGTGACAATTGCAACGCTGAACTTGGACATACAGAAGAAGAAAAAGAAATTTTTAAGTACCCTAAAGTGGAAAAAGGGACTCCTTTACCGGAAATTCCCAATTTTTGCACTACTTGCGGTGCAGAGGTAAAACACACAGGTATCACTAGATTCTGTGAAGAATGTGGAGCGAAGTTAAAATAGAATGAATAAATTTAAAGGAATTTCTACTAGTATCTATCTAAAGTGTATGAAATTATTAAAAATTATTATAAACAGAAAAAACTTCTTTTTTCTTAATCGAAATTTTTAATATATTTTTACTTTCAAAGGTAAATCTAATTGTTTGAATATGTTCATAAGGATATAGTTCGAGCTAGTCAGTTTTTTCATGAAGGAAATGAAGAAAAAGCTTTAGAGATTTTAAATGAATTACATGAAAAAGAGGAACTAAACCCTAAAGATGAACATTATTTTCAATTTTTTAAAGGATACGTTATATGCTTTTTGGGAAGAATTCAAGAAGCTCTTAATATAGCAAATGAATTGTATGAAAGTAACAAAAAACCGGGTAATCCATCATTTTTGATTGACGCAATACTACTTAAATTCACTACCTTGTATCTACTAGGAAGAGGGGGTGATATTAGGGAGGATATCTTAGCGTGCGAAAAATTAATTAAATTAGCTGCTCATGAACCTCACTCTGAGTTTGATATGAGAAAATCTTTCTATTATTTTATGAGGGGTTATTTATATTTTTGGGAGAGTGAATATGACAATGCAATAAAATTTCTAAAAAAAAGTATAAAAATTATCGAGGAATATCCTGAAATTCCCTTTAGGACTTCTAATACTTATAGTGTACTCGGTTCTTCCTACTCAGAAAAAGGAGAATTGTCAAAAGCATTAAAATATCATGAAAAGAGTATGGAAGTCTTAAAAGGAAGCAGTTTTTTATCAAAAGCTCAAAAAGCTGGGGCTTTAAGTGCGATTGGAAGTCATTACTATCAACAAAACAAACTTGATAAAGCGATTAAATGCTTGGAAGAAAGTCTAGACTTGTTTGAACAGACTAATGCTTATAATTTCTTAGGATCTAACGTATATATCCATTTAATACCAATTCTTTTAGATAAGAATTCTCCCGAAATAGCAGAACAGTATTTAGAACGATTCAATCAATATAATAAAAAAATTAGAATCCCCCTAAATAACGCAATTTATAATTTGTCAAAAGCTCGAATTTTAAAGTTTAGCAATAGAACACGTGATCGGGCTGAAGCTGAAAGAATTTTGATAGAACTTATTAAAAAACATGATTCTTTAATTGAAAGAGGAACTACTGTTATTTTCGAGATCGCTACGCCCGCTACCATCGAACTTTGCGATATTTATATTGATGAACTACGTTCAACCCAAAACTTAGACATCTTGGATGATATAGGCCCATACATACAAAGGCTTTTAAAAGAAACCGAACGAACGAAATCCTATTCACAACAAGCACATACATTCTTGCTCCAAGGTCAACTAGCTCTGCTCCAAATGAATATGGGGGATGCTCGGAGATATTTAACTAACGCACAAAACATTGCTAATAAAAATGGACTCCACCTCTTAGCTCGTGCAATTTCAGAGGAACATGATAAGTTATTAGAACAATTAAGTGAGTGGGAAAATTTAAAGAAGCAAAAAACTACTGTTTCGGAACGTTTGAATTTAGTTTCATTAAATGATACTCTAGGACGCATGCAAGGAAAACGAGCAATAGATTTAGCTGAACCTATAGATGAAGACTCAATGTTACTATTGATTCTAGGAGAGGGAGGCGTCTTATTATTTTCATATCCCTTTACCGATGAATGGAAATTTGATGAAGAGCTTTTCGGTGGATTTTTAACTGCTTTTAATTCAATTAGTGACGAAATTTTTTCAGAAGGGCTAGATCGAGTGAAATTTGGAAAACATACAGTACTCATGGAACCAATGGCAAATTTCTCAATTTGCTATTTGTTTAAAGGAGAGTCTTATATTGCTAAACAAAAGTTAATTAGATTTGCTAACGTGTTAAAAAAGAATGTTTCAATACAGCAAGTATTCAATAGACTATTTGAATCAAGTCAAGTGCTTGAGTTAAAGGATTATCCCTTCCTTGAATCTTTAATAGTTGATATTTTTTGAGCAAGGAACCTGATATTACAATTTGAATTTCTTTTTGTAATATTAATAATTAGTTTTGACTACAAGTCAACCATTAAAACCTTAAACAATAGAATTTTTTTCTTCATATACCTTAAAAATGGTGAAAAAACAATTTCAGAAAACAAAAAAGAAATCTTTAATAAACAAACTGGAGAAAGAAAATCTATTTATCTTTCTCAACCAAGAATTCCTCCCTTAGAAGAATCAAAATGGGATGATGATGCTCGAGACTTAATAGAAGGATGGCGGAAATTGAACAATAGAAAAGGCGTAATAAACATTTTGGCTACGATGGCAAATTATTCGAAATTATATAATCGATGGCGTGTGTTTGGTAACCACGTCTTGTATAAATCATCGCTTCCAATCAGAGAAAAAGAGATTCTCATACTACGTACTGGATGGCTCTGCAATTCTAAGTATGAATGGGCTCAACATTCGCTTATTTCAAAACGAGTTGGATTAAGCGAGGAAGAGATATTACGAATTAAAGAAGGACCAGACGCTAAAGGATGGAATGCTCTCGAATCAACGTTAATTCGCGCTGCAGATGAGTTATATGTTGATTCATTTGTTAGTGATTCCACATGGGAAGAGCTTACGAAAAGTTATAATATGCAACAACTTATGGATGTAGTATTTACCGTTGGGCAATATACCTTAACCGCTATGGCACTAAACTCCCTCGGTATACAACTTGAAAAAGGAATGGAAGATTTTCCAGAATTCTAATCTAAATTTTTAAATTTTTCAAAAATTTATTTTTACTTATTATTATCAATTAACCTCAAATAGCATCATTCATTAAGAAAGGTTATAGATTTCACAAATATTGTGATAATTAAATTTACCAATGGGGACTTGGTGTAGCCCGGTGGCACAGCAGGCTCCAGATCCTATAAGCAAAAGCTGTTCCGTGGACACCTGTCGGTCGGGGGTTCAAAATGGAATGACAAAATCGCATTCCAGGAATTTCCCTCAGTCCCCATCTTTTTCTCGTTTGCTAAACTTATTGAATAATACGCTTAATTAGAAATAAAATTTTAGAGATTTTTCAATTTTTCTTGTTCCTTTTGCTTTTTTTTCTCTATTTTTTTCTTCTGTTTTTCTAGCTTCTTTCGTTTTTTTGCTTCCTGTTTTGCTTCTTTTTCTTTTACTTTTCTTTCTTGCTTTAATCGTTCAAGTTCTAATTTTTCCTTTTCGACGGCTTCTATTTCTGCTCGTTCTTTTTCTCTCCTTTCTCTTTCTAACCTAATCACTTCCTGTTTTGCTCTCTCAATTTTTGCTAGTCGTTCTCTTTCTGCTTTTTCCTGTGCTAATCTTTCTTTTTCCCTTCTTTCTCTTTCTTTACGTTCTTGCTCTTGTCTTAGTTTTTCTCTCCTTTCGCTCTCCTTTCGCTCCCTTTCTTCCCTTTCTCTTCTTTCCTTCTCTAAACGAATTTGTTCTAATCTTTCTCTTTCTTTTCTTTCTTCTTCTTCGATTTCAAAAACCCAAGAGTCTACTTTCTGAAGCAATTCCTGCTTTTCTTTTAATGGTAATCCGAGATAAGAATCCTTTTTCACGTAAATGTTGGCATACTTACTCATCTCCCATATTTTTGCTTGATGGGTCGTGGTTGCACTAACTCCTAACTGTCTCATTCTCTCTCTAGCAACTTCAAAAGCGTGTCCTATAGATCGCATCTCAAAATCTCCATCAACGACGTTTCTTAAATATTTTAGAATTTGTTTGATATCCGCTACAGGTGGATCAGGTAATGGTTTGAATTCAACTTTTTCGGTTTTTAATGTATCAATCTCAAATTTTTCTTGTTCAATTTCAGGGGCTGGTCTAACTTTTGCTTCAGGAGTTTGAGTAGCATTTTGTTTAAGATAAGCGTGGTGTTTTTCTATTACGGGAGGGATTATAGGTTCAGTTTTTACTTTTCTGTTAAATTGTATCGGCCAACTTGCAAATGCATATAGTCGATCTTCTGCCGAAGCAAATATTGAATGTTTAGACGATTTCTTTTTAGTCAATTCTTTTTGCGGGGGTGATATTTGGTCGATCTTAGGGCTTATAATGGCTGAGGCGTTTTCGAATATTGAAAAGAGGTACATTGGATCAAACTCTAAATCAGAATAAATGCTTTTCAACGAGTTTATCTTGTTTTCAATAATTGTAAGGTTTTCTGGAGAGAGCGTTTCTTCTAATAGGTGGTCAGCTTCGAACACAATTCCTTCTAATCCTGCTACGGATTCCAGGTATGATAGATCAGACTTTTTTTTCATCTTTTCAGAAACTAAAATTTGATTAAAATAATCCCAATGAGTACTCAACAGCATATGTCCGTCTTTAGAAATTTGATAAGAATCGCTATTACGGATAGCTTCCATCATCTCTAGAAATACATCTTTATGGGGTATGAATATATTCCTCATTATAGCACCCTTAATGAATGTTTTATGGTTTTCTGATTTATAGGATAAATCTAAAGGAATTTTAATCACTTTTTCTGCGATGATAACTTCTTGGTCATCCTCTAAGGTAACATCTGCGGATGTAGCCAAGTGGTCATAAGCGAAGTCTGATAGGATTAACCCTGTTAAAATTCTATTGTCAGTGATGTACTTCCCGGATTCTATTTCAAATTTTAAGAAATAATATCCTAAACCAAAGAGGTAATGAAGTGTTCCTCTCTCGACATCAATGGAATAGTCGTATCCGGCGAAAAAGATAACAGTATCCGTAATTATACTTGATACCTCATGATGAGCATATTTCCCTAAAGTAGGATAACCTAACAAATCACCCCAACTGGGTATCATAAAAAGTGAGTTGCATGGATATAATTTATTTTCCATTTTTAGTTTTTCAATTCGTTCTTTTTCAAGACGCTCTTTTTCAAGACGCTCTTTTTCTAATCTTTCCTTTTCCAATTTTTCTTTCTCAAGCCTTTCTTTTTCCGACTGTTCTGTATTAAAGTTTTCCATTTAGTTAATATCAACCCAAAATATGATTGAAACCTATAAAGAAATGAATTCTAATAGTATTAAAATATTTGGTATGTAAAAATTTATGATTAACTCAACTTATTAATTAAAAAAAAGAATTTTATTTTGATTCCAGATATTTTTAATCTAAATAAAAAATTGAATAATTAGAATTTTAAGTTTTGTATTGATTATACAATTTTTCAATAATCTTGTTGAATGCATCATCAACTCCTTGCCCGGTTCGTGCTGATGCTATATAATGACCAAGAAAGTTATAATTCTTGAATAATTCTTGAACTTTAGAATCATCTATTTTATCTTCATCAATTAAATCATTCTTATTTCCAATTATTATAAAAGGGATGTCTCCACAGTTTATTATAAAGTCTTTATGCCAATCTACAACGTGATCAAAGCTTTTTTTTCCATAGGGAGTATCTTCAAGGCTGTAAACAAAAATAACTGCTCTACTATTTTTAAAAAAATTCGGACGAAGGAAATGAAAGGAATCTGAACCTGCTATATCCCAAAATAAAACTCTTACCAAATCCCCTTCAATTTCTTTATCATAGACGGAATATTGAGCACCTATTGTTTTAACATAATCTAAATTAAAATTTGCTCCAGTGAATCGCTTAATTAAGGAAGTTTTACCTACTCCGCCATCCCCAACTACAGCTACCTTAAACCTATATTTATGAGGGTGCTTTTTTAACGCATTTTGATAGGCAGTTATAAATCTAAGTGAAAGCGAAGAAAGAATGTTTACAAATTTTTCTGGTTCTACCTCGGAGATTTCAACATAGCCAGAGATATTTAATTCTCTAGCAAGAGATTGACCTTCTTCACTGGATACATTTTTATCTTCGCCTAGACCTATAAGCGTTACAGGCATATCAATATAAACACCCTTACTTTCCTTTAATTCAACCAGAAGATTAGTTGCTTCTTTTAATTGATTATATATTTCTTTTATTAATTCAAATGATTCCCGATCACTTTTATCATAAGCTAAAATTGCCCCACTAGTTCCCTTACAATAAGGTTGGATGAGAAATCTATTAGGTTCTTCTACGGATATATCCCAGAGTTGTAGGTTCACTTTTGAATTAGAGATCTCTATAGGTTTTTGATAGAAATCAACTCCTATAATAGAACTTGCACTTTTTAATCCAGGTAAAGGTTTTAAAGGTACTAGTTTTGTTAATTGAAATTGCTTAAAACCTAAAATAACAATTTTTAAGGTATAATCATATAATTCTGCCCATTTTCCAAAATGTGTTAAAAATTTCTCATATCTTTTTATTTTTTTCCTCAATTCATATAACTGGGTTCTTCCAGAACTTAATAATTTAATATCTAAAATACGATTTATGAGAGCTTCTGCTTGTCCTTGGCTTATTGTTTTCTCAAATTTAATATAAATATCCTCACTTAATTTATTGATGAACCACTCTAAACCAAAGATTCTAAGAATATACTTGATTAAAATTCTCCAGCCTTTTTTCTGTAATACAATTCCCAAATTTCTAGCTTCCTGAGATTCCTCTTCTATCAAATCTATCAAATTATTCAGATCTGCACTTGATGAATCTCCAGGTACAATGAAAGAGACAATCTCCTCTTTTTTATAATCCAAATCTCTCAAGAATTTTGTTAAGTTTTTTAACTGATAATCTGTTAATGGTGATGGTTGTTTCCTATTTCCTGCATTGCTATTTGAATCCTTCTGTTCCAATTTTAACTTTTCCTCTCATAAATCAATGTTTTTATAATTGAATCAAAAGCCTTTATAACTCTTTTTCCTGTTTTTGCTGAGGTCATATAATATCCAATAAAAGAATTTTTATTAACTATATCCTCAATCGCAGATTTATCAATTTTTCTCTCATCTATTAAATCTACCTTGTTAGCAAATAAAACTATTGGGATTTCTCCGCAATATTTAATAATGGTATTATGCCAATCTGAAATATGTTTAAAACTCTCCATACCAAATTGATTTTCTTCTAAACTGTAGACTATTATAGCAGCTTTACTATTTTTAAAAAAATTTGGTCTTAAGAAGTGGAATTTATCCTGTCCTGCTATATCCCAAAACAATAATCTAATTTTATCACGGTTAATTTCTGTTTTGTAAGCATAAAATTGTGCCCCAAGAGTCTTTATATATTCCTTTTTGAAAGAACCCTCAGTATATTTTTTAATAAGTGACGTTTTACCTACTTTTCCATCCCCTACGATGGTTACCTTATATCTATATTTACAGGGAGTATCTCTCTCATTTACTATATTTACTTCCTTTTTATTTTTTGGTTCTATTATATTTTCCATTACTCCCTCACTAATTTCATCCAATAATATCTATTTTCAAATTAATAGGTGCTAAAAAAATTATATTTAGAACTATAAATTATATCTGATGAATGTACTTTAAGGATCGCTTGTTTTAATGGGATTAAATGTTCAGGATATTTGGGATCTAAAGATATTAATTGATCATATTGTTTTTTAATTTCATTAATATCCTTAATTTCTCTTCTAGGATGGCGTTTTATGAAGATAATATAAAGATCAAAAAAATTATCTAAATTATTCTTCTCAACTAACCTTTGCTTCATTTTTTTCTCATTCATATGATTTTTCAGGGGATTTCACCTCTCCCTAATTATTATATGTCCATCAGAATATTGGACGTCCAAACCTATCGTGGACGTCTATAATAATATTGGACACATTTATATTTAAATCTTTGGATCTTTGACAAAAAAATCTAAAAACACTTCTATCTTCAGAATTAAATAAGTAGAATTAGGTTTTATGGTAAAATTAATATGAATAACTGATTATTATTTAATTTGAAATAAGAGAAATGTGATATTAACCATGTATCGAATCGAGAAAATTGGGGAGAATAAATTCTATATAAAAGCTTTAGGTTTATTTCCACCTTCAGTGGCAAAGCGATTTATCAAAGAGTTTAAGAAAAAAACGAAAAAGATGGAAAAGTTTTCTGTAATTGTAGATGGTTTAGATGTTATTTTTCTCAATCTCGATTCATTTGAAATTATTTTAGATTTCCTTAAAGATAATAATAAGAGATTGGATAGATCTTCGTGGATTATATCTAAAAATCCTCCATTAGATGAAGAAATCGCCGCACTTTTGAAAAAAGCAGATTCTCCTAAAAGAAAAATTGTATCTAATCTTAAAGACGCCAAAGAATGGATCGGTGTCGATGAAATTATTATAGACACTGATTAATTACCTATCGAGAATACTATTAAAACAATAAATCCTAAAACATTTAAAACAAAACCTATCAAGTATATCTCAAAATTCACAAATTTTTAAGTCTTTTTTTACATAATTCTATGGCACGAGGATTATTATCTACGCCTAACCAGTTCCTTTTCAACTTTTTAGCTACTACCAAAGTTGTTCCGGTGCCACAAAAAAAATCACCAACAAGATCTCCTTTATTGCTAGATGCTAGAATAATACGTTCAAGTACCTTCTCGGGTTTCTGAGTAGGATAACCTAAATATTCTTTTGATCTGGTAGACGTTTGGTAAGAGTATATATCATTCCATACATCCCCGATTATTTTTCCCGGTTTTTCATCTAGATACTGTTTTCCACCTCGCCGTTTTCGATATAACCGGCCATTTTCATCTCTATATCGGAACATTTTTTTAATATAATCTTCTCTATAAGGAAGATATTGTTTAAAGAAGGTAAAATTCTCGGATTTTGTATAATATAAGATAGTATCGTGCTGACGTACCCATCCTTTAACTTGACTTTTAAATCCAGATACACTACCTACATTCCAGATTATTTCTCTTCTAAAAAATTCCCGTCCAAAAATTTTATCAATTAAGAGTTTAAGATCAAATACAGCATTCGCATCACAATGACAATAGAGACTACCATTTTCCTTCAAAATACGATAGATTTCTTTTAATCTAATTTCCATGAAATCCAAATATTCTTCTAAAGAATTCCAGACATCAGAAAACTCTTTATAATCCGTACCTGTATAGAAAGGGGGATCAATGTAGATTAAATCAATAAAATTTGAGTCTAGTTTTCTCATAAATTCTAAATTTTCTGCGAGGTAAACGGTATTCAATTTCATTAGAAAATTAAATAGTACCATTGATTCATGCAATTATAATGATTAAAGAACGATTAAATAAGAAGTTCTTGGATGAATTTAAGGATTATGATTTTTCTAAAATTCAAGAAAATAAAATCTATCTAGTTGGTTCTGTACGCTTTAAAGAATATTTTATTAAAATTGAATCGATATTACAGATAATATACAAAAAAATAGTATATATCTGTTCGATAGATGGATTATTTAACAAAGAAAAGTTTTCTTCAAAAGAATGGGAGAGTTTACAAGAAATTGCTTTGAGAAAATTAAAAGAGCAAGATGCCCTATTAGTACTGGATGTGAACAACTACATAGGAAATCATACAAAAGAGGAAATCACATTATTTGAAAAGAATTATAAAAAACCAATATATTACCTCAGTGCATTAAAGAGGAGTTAACACCCATTCTAATACGAGAAAATCAATAATTTTGTAATCTCACTTTTTTTTTAAGAATAGACAAACATTTAGATATAAGCTATTAATAGGAAAAATTATCTAAGGGTTTAAACGCATAATGGAATTGTTCCAAGTTTTTTGGGACGATGGAAAACACCTATTTTTAGAATTCAAAAAGGATGAAAAAGAAAATCAAATTCTTCTCCCAGAAAATATCAAACGTTTAAATCTTAAGTTTGCATTATCAAAACCACATAAAAAGGAGATTTATTCTAATCAACCTCCTTATTTAGTATCTATTAAAAAGCTCTATTATTCAAATGAGTTTCTATGCTTTTCAATTGATTTGAATGAAGTTTATGGCTACGATGATTTGCAATTTAGAGTATTAAGATTAAGTATCTTTCTCTTTTCTAGACAACGTTTTGAATATACTTTTGAAGAGAAATTTAATATTTCAGATATTTGGATAAATGAAGATTGTTATTCTGGATTTGAATTCATTGAATTAGGAGCAAAGAGAAATAAACATAATACGTATACTAGAGAAAAATATTTTAAAGAGATAAGAACAGATTCTGTGCAGAACAGACATGAAAGCACTGTTATCTATGAAAAGAATAGCATCAAAAGTGTGTCTGTTGATGAATCTATTATCTCCATGATTCAAGAAAGTAATAATACCTTAAAAAATATAGAACAACATCTAAAAAA
>JBHLOF010000116.1:0-11590 GCA_048940805.1 Promethearchaeota archaeon | reverse complement strand
AGAGTTACAAAAGTGGACTTTAGAAAAAAAAGGAATGCATATTTGGTTAATCACGATGAAGAAAATTTAAAAAATCCTGTTTATCACTATATTATTTCACGCATTGGATTCTTTGGTTTAAATGATCAAACAATTAAGTCTTCTGAAATTGGGATTAATTATTTTTTTGTTAAAGAATTATTTTTAGACGATCTGAGTTCTTTTCAGGATGTTAATTACTATAAAACGCAATTCTGGGGAGAAAGTGATTATAGTGTCAATTCACTTGACGGATTTTCTTTACTTAGTAAAAACGTAGAATACAGTTATGAGGGTGAGCAAAAATACTCTGATGATGTGACTATAATTGAATGGGACTTAGCGAGTAAACCTATCCAAGGAAGTATTGTTAGCGCCTATGGTTCTCAGATTATTATTCCTGATCAGAATAATCCCTTATTTCATGATTTAAAACCTTTTGATCTTTGCTATTGTAAAAAGACACCTGTTAAAATCGAAAGTAATATAATTAAAACCGTTAATATAATTACAAAATGCTCATTTAAAGACGCAATTAAAAGCATAGCAATGGGAATGACATTTATTGAAGGTTATTATCCTTTTTCTCTGGTTAAAGCAGTTCTGGAAAAAGAAATCAACCCTTTTCAAGCACATCAATTAGTTGTAGAAAATCCAAATAAACATTTTATTCCTAATTATACTCAATTCGTCGGGGCGTTTAGAGAATTTTTATTCAATTTTACCTTTAGTGAGAAGAAATTTATTTTTGAAGAATTAAAATCTGATTTTATCGCAAAAATAGATCAGGTTTTATTACTATTAGATTTGACAAACGAACTCAGTGGTTTGAATTTACCTTTTTCCGAAATCTTAAGTGGAGTTATCTCTCAAAAAGTTGATGTAAATGAGATGAGAAAAGAATTTCTAAAAGAGATCCATAAACATATAAAAACCAAATTAGAAAAAAGACGTCTCGGAAGTACTGAGGTATTTGATTTAAAAAAATTAAGAAATACTTCATTCATGAAGTATGCAAATCAAATTCTTAATATTAGAAAGGAAGAATTTGAATCAACAAGTATAACTAGGTACTATGAAGATAATGAAAGGAGATATGATCTCTCAGAAATAAGAAAAACGTATTATGGTAAGAAATTTTTAGAAATACTTCAATTTAGAGATAAAAAGCTAAAATCTGATGAGTTCAAGAAATTTAAAAAATATTCTGGAAAATTGAATCTCCAACTAAAAATTATTGAACTACATGATTAAATTTTAAAAAAAAAACAATAATACTGGAAAGTAAGTAATTTCGAATGACTAGCTTCCAATTTATATCCTTTAAAAAATTTATCGGAAAGTTTAGGAATTGAGATAGGAATATCTTTTTATTTTGCATTATTTTTATTTTAAATAGATTCTGAAAATTAAATTTAGAAATATTAAATAAAATAAAAAATGAAAAACAACAATCTCCAACATCCTTCAAAAGATATTATTGAAAGTAAAGGAACTATCCTCTCAGGTAAAACCATCTGTATGTGTTTAACAGGTTCGGTTGCAGTCGTTTCTTCCCCGATTGTTGCGCGAGAACTTATGAGGTTAGGTGCTGAAGTGATTTGCGTTATGTCTAAAGCTGCTACTGAATTAATTAATCCCGCTTTAATGGAATGGGCAACAGGAAATAAAGTTATAACTAAATTAACAGGAGCAGTCGAACATATTTATTTGGCTGGGGATAGACCGAGGGCTTCTGGGAAAGCGGATTTAATCTTAATTTGTCCTGCGACAGCAAATACAATATCAAAAATTGCCAATGGAATTGACGACACACCTGTAACCACTGTTGCTACTACCTCTTTTGGTTCCTCTATTCCAATAGTTATTGTTCCTGCGATGCACGAGAGCATGTATAAGCACCCGATACTACAGGAAAATGAAGCGAAACTAAAAGAATGTGGAATTGATATATTAGTTCCAAGAATATCAGAAGGAAAAGCTAAAATCGCACGTATTGATGATATAATTGATAGAGTTATTGATATTCTAGTCACTAAGAAAGACCTAGAAGGAAAAAAGATATTAATTACTGCTGGACCAACCAGGGAAGCAATAGATTCTGTACGATTCGTTTCAAATAAATCCTCTGGGAAAATGGGAATAGAAATAGCTAAAGAAGCAGCAGCTAGGGGAGCTGAAGTATTATTAATAGCTGGTAAATGCAATGTAAAACTTCCCGACTATATCGAAACCGTTCATGTGATTTCTACCGATGATTTTATCAATGCTGTTAAGGATGAAATTTCTTATAAAAATTACGATATGTTTATATCTGCAGCTGCTATCAGTGATTATAAACCAATCGAGTGTATTGAAGGTAAAATTTCCTCAGATGATACCGAAGAAATACAACTCAATATGAAGTTAACACCCAAAATTATAAATGTCGCAAGAAAGAAGGATTATAACCTATTTATAGTAGCATTTAAAGCAGAAACAAACGTATCTAGAACAGAATTGATAAATAAAGCACACGACAGGCTTTTAAAATCTGAGGTTGATTTGATTGTGGCAAATGATATCGGTCGGGATGATATTGGCTTTGCCAGTAAATATAATGAAGTCTATATAATTGATAAAAAAAAACATATAACTCACGTTGAGAGAAACACTAAGAGGTATATTGCATCTAAAATACTTGATGTTGCATTGGAGACGTACAAAGCGAGGGAAATCAAATCTTAGTGGGTCAGAAGCGTATTTTTGTCTCCCTCCTTCTTAAATTCCGAATTCTCAAGCAAATTTTCACTAAAGAAAATATTTAAATACTCGTTTAATTACAGTAAAAAGTGAAGAAACAAGTAAATTTGATTGAAAAGTTGAAATGATACAATTTCAGCTTTTTAATCGACGAAATTATTAATTCATTTGAAATTTTGAAATAAATGAATTTAAATTATTATTTTATTTTAAAGATAAATGAGTAAAAAAAGTAAAAGAGTTCGTTTAAAATTACGACTAAAGAAGAAGGAAAGATAAAGCAAGGAACTATTGCAGAATACATGCGAAAGCGAACCCAATTAGTTGGGTTTGAATATGGATATTGGAAACATGTTCAATATTGCGCAGAATTTGTTGATAATGCTCTTGATGCAATTGAGAGTTTCCAATGGAAAGAATTAAATAAATCTGATTCCAAGATTAAATTTTCCTTAGATCAAGAACTATTTTTAGAGAAGTTTTCAATTGTAGAAGCTGCCAAGGAAGAAAAAAAAACTCAACACTTAGATAATGAAGCAAAACATACATTAATGCAAGAGTTAGGCATAGAAACCCCGAAATCAGATGAAAGTGTCATTATAACGCCAGAGATAAAGGATGAAGAATCGGGAGAGATTGTAGACCGAGAAGAATTAGAGGTAGAAGAAGAAGTTAAAAGAATCATAGATGATATGCAAGAAATAATAAAACCTGTTGAAAATATAATTGATTTGGAACCAATTGTTATTGTTAGAATAAGAGAATTTGAAGCACCTTCATTTTTAACTTCTGAAATCAGTCAGAAGAATGTTATGAGTTTCATTTTTGAGATATTTGATAATGGAACAGGGATGTCGAAAATTGATTTAAGGAAATTTGGGAGGTATCTTGCTTCTTCAAAATCAATGGAATTAAAACAAACAAGAGGTAGCCAAGGATTTGGATCCCCCAGCGCTTTTAGCGACGCCCAAAACACTACAGGTAAACCAATTATAGCAGTGTCTAAATCGGCTGAAAACGTTTATGCTACGGTTAGTGAATTTTTTACAACATCAAAAAATGAGAAGAAGTATTTGATTCATCCAACAGATATTGATAGCCCATTTTTACATGGAACCTATGTCAAATTAAATTATTTAAATGTCAAATATGTTAGGGGCTACGTAGAAAAATATATTGAAGAAACTGCATTTATGAACCCACACATTACCATAATTTACATCGATCCTGATGGTAAGGAAAAAATTTATCGCCGTTTGGCTTCTTATTTCCCAAAAGAACCAAGATATGCTAAACCTCATCCTACATCTGCAAATATAGGCGATCTTCAAGATTTAATTTCCAAATCTGAAAATAAAACCATCTCTTCTTTCTTAAAAGAAAACTTCGTTAGAATAAGTTCAAAAATTGCCAATCAAATTATTGATATGGCTGAAAGAAATCTTCAAGATAAATTTAATCTTCTGATTCTCAAAGATGGATTCGCTACTAAGATTCAGAAAAGAGGAGAAAAAGTATATTATTTGAAATTTGAGAAGAGAATTTTCGGGCGTTCATCTAAACCTAGAGACAAATTAATAATCTATCTAGTAAACTCTGAAGCTCTCACGGAAAATTATTGGTCTATTATTTCAAACTATAATCGATTTGAGAAGAATCAAGAGAAACTTGATAAAGAAATAAAAGGGATAAATGATCGAATTGAAAAAGTTGAAACTCAAAAGGAAAAAAAGAATCTGGAAAAAAAAATTAAAGGTTTAATTAAAAATATTGATGAAATCAGAAAAAATAAAGAAAAAGTAAAGCAAGAACTGAATAATATATTTCTAACCAATATGGATGGTTTAACTGAATTAAAAAAAACACCAAATCGAGCTGATTTTGAGGATCTGGTAAATGAGGTTCAGCTTTCTAAAGCAAAACCAATAGATTTAACTAAAGAACAATTTAACTCGCTTTTCTTAGCATTTAAATCAATAAAATATATGTCACCCCCAACTGATACAGCCATACCAGTTGGTGAATTAATTTTAGAAAATACATTAATAAAAGAGATTGGACTTAAAATATCAGAGGGAACTGATGATTTTGATGCTCCCGTAGAGACAATACAACAAACAATTGATTTAATCTATGAGGACAAAAAAAATCTCCTTAGAAATGAAGACACCCAGATAGATTCTAAAACAATTAATAACGTTTCCGTCGAAAAAGAAGAAATCATCAATTTAAATTCTGATATATTAAGAAATGTTAGCACCCTCGATGATAATTTAGATGCTCAACAAGCTAAACAATCTATTGAGTTTCTTTTAGATTCGTCTGAAGTTATATCAACTAATGATTATAATAATCTTCTTGAGTATTTTATAGATAATTATACAAGAGATGATGATTTTGTATCAGCAGAAACGAGAGCACCTACAAGCGGAAAGGGCTTAGCCTATGTTGTAGAAGCAGTAATGGCACATTCTAGAAATATTGAAGTTCCTAAACGCTCTAGAGACGTTTTATCTAGATTTGTTAATAGAACACCCAAATTGAGAGATAGTGCTGATTGTGCCATCACAAAAGCAGTTCAATCGGTTAATTGGAAAAATTATAATCTTGAAAGTTATGATAACGGCTTACCTAAAGGTCCTATTAAACTTCTAGTAAATGTTTCTGGTCCATTTGTTCATTTAATGTTTAAGTCTCAGTCGAAAAATGCCTTAGCTGATGATGAAGATCTTATCAAGGAGATTAAATTTTGCTTAGAAGCAATAGGAAGAAGACTCCGTGTTTATCTTAATAGGAGAGCAAGCATTCATAGGAGTGAAAAGAGATCAAGCCTAATAGAAAAGTATATCCCTCAGTTCGTTGAAAGTGTTTACAACATTGCATCTGAAGGGGAAAGTAAATTTAAGGCAAAGCTAGATCTTAAAGAACTTGAAACTCTAATGAAGGAAGCAATTGGAAAGAAACCTTCTCCAATTATCAAAAAACCTGAAATCGCAGAAGTTAAGAAAATAGAAAAAGAACCAGAAGCACTAACGATAATTCAGAAAGAGAAACCTGTTGACGTAGAAATTTATTCTAGAAAGTCATTATTAAAATGGACAGTAAACGAATTGAGGGAATATAGTAAAAAAAGCAACATAGATATTCCCTCAAGGGCTACTAAATCAGAGATAATAGATAAAATTCTTGAATCTTATACTGTTAAAAAGGTTAAAATTAAACCCGAGATCGAACCACAAATAGAAACAGAAAAACCAGAACCAATGGTTAAGGCTGAAATAGAACATAAACCTCAACCTATACAACCTCGTGTCAAAAAGGTACCCGCTAAAGTTGTTGCTAAACCATCAATTTCAAAACCAAAATCAACCCAAACTACTTTACCAGTTATTACTACAGATAGAATCCTCAATGTTTTATCTGATGAATGGCAGACAATTAAACACTTGATTTTCAAACTAAAAATAAAGGACATGATGGATGCTAGATATCTTCAATTAAAACTTAAAGAATTAGAGCGTAAGGGAGAAGTTTTAGTCGAACTTAAAATGGGAAGAAAGCATTGGAAATTATCATAAGGTGAACATAATATGGCAAAAAAGCAGAATAAAACGGATTTTAATTTAAAAGCAGCAAAAGATCTATACCTAGAATATTTGGAAAGAGGTAAAGTGAAAAAAGATATCACATTGCCTCCCGATACAGTAAAGATTGATGATCTTAATCGGAGAGAAACTCTTAATCGATTATACACACTAGTTGATCAAGTTCTGGAAAAAATTTATACTTCTGGAAGACCTTCAATCGAATTACCTTCTAGATCGGGAACAAATATTATATGGGATGAGGAAAATGATTTGTTACTGCTTGGGAAACAAATAATGGAAAAGCAATTTCATACATTAACAAGTGTTGCGGATATTACAAGACTAATGCGTGTGCTAGAGGTGGTAAATGAACTTCTAAATGAAGATATTCATGCTACTAAAAGAGAGATTTTTTATACGGATGTTAATTTGTTTCAAGAGCAAAAAAATAGCGACAAAAGTATTGAAGATGTTGCCACAATGCTATATACAACGAGAAATTCTACTCACATAGTTGCGGCTCCAAAGGGTACATGCGTTGGAAGACTCAGAATTCGTGATAGAAATGATATTATTGATCTGGAAGGATTAGGTAGTGGAGGTTGGACAATTTCACCAATGTTAGACAAAATAGATATAATTGAATCAGATGCAGAATTTATACTTGTAATAGAAAAGGATGCAGCGATGATGCGTTTAGCAGAGGCAAGATTTTGGAGAAAATATCCATGTATCCTCTTAACAGCTCAAGGAGTTGGAAATGTGGCCGTTCGAATGTTTTTAAAAAGGTTAAGTAAAGAACTGAATCTTCCTGTATTCAGTTTAGTTGACAGTGATCCATATGGACACTATATTCACTCCGTCTATTTAAGAGGTTCCAAAAGACTGAGTTATGAATCTCCTTTCCTTGCCACCCCAAACATAAAACTATTAGGTGTTTTAACCAGAGATTTAGATAAGTATAAAATTCCTCAAGAAGTTAGAATAAAAATGAATAAACAGGATGAGAAACGTACTAAAGATTTGTTAAGTGAAGATTTTGTTAAAAAAAATAAAGCATGGGAAGAAGATCTTAAACTAGCACTTAAACAAAAAATAAAAGCTGAAATCCAAGCTTTTGCTTCTCATGGATTTAAATTCTTAACAGATAGGTATTTACCTGAAAAACTCACAACGGGTGATTGGATATAAAAGTGTTTAAATTGAAGGATGGCGGAGTAATACAATTAGCGGATAAGGAAAAAATGCTAGAATGGCCGATTGAGTTGCCTTTACTTTTTATTGAATATATAAGGAATAAACAATTGGAAAGTTATGGAAGTGCAAAAAAAGAAGTTGAGAATTATCTTGATGAAATTTTAAAAGAAGTTGCTATCCCTCGACTTATTAGTGTTTTAAGAGGAGTTGATGACGATGAAATCATTTTAGCTCTAACCCGTATTGAAGAAATTTCAAGAAAAAATGCCAAAATGGCTAAACCTATAAGTACATATCTCGATGATCTTTTAAAGAGAAACAATAAACAGATAGTGAAACTAGCTCAAACAATATCAGAAAATTTTGCTAAAGCCGAGCGTAAGAAAGAATTAGCAAAAAAAAGGAAAATTATGCGCGACAAAGAAAGGTTATTTTTAGAAGGTAAAATTAATGGAGAAGAATACGCAGAAGCTAGAAAAGAGTATTTAACCCTTAAAGAATAATTTTAAATCTTATTAAATAAGAAGAATTTTCTCCAATTTTTAAAAAGTCCGAATAGAATTTCAAACAACCTTTTCTCTGAAATAGTAAGTCTCCTATCGTCATCTAAGGATATCTCAGATTTTGCCAATTTCATAAGTTTTGATAGCCTGTTGTCGATAATACTTGATGAATAAGAGTTATACCTGTCTAAATTTACTTGAGGTTGATTTTTATTATTAATATCATTAACTAGAAGTTGTTTAAATTCCTTGATTTTATTTAGGAAATATTGTTCCTCAGTATAGATTAATTTTGGATCATCTCTCTCACTAATAGCATAACGCTGAACATCAATATTATCGCACTTTTCTGAGGGGGTTACTTCTAAAATACGGTTAATAATGAATGGGATTGCACAAAAAAACATAATTTTATATTTTTTTCCTTTCTCAAATGGTCCAAATGTTTCACCTAACAATGTAAATCCTTCAAAACTCTTCACACACTCAGTTGTGATTTTCTCATTTTGATATATGAAATTTAATCTTTTTAGTGAATTAATCAAGTACCCTCCTACATTCTCCATTATTTTTCTCACCAGATTTATTAAACTATAAAAATATTATATATTATACAAACATATTGCAAAAGAAATAACCTTAATATTAATTTATTAATATGTTATAAAAGCTTGTGAATATTTTGATTATAGAAATTATCCTTCTAATTATTTTCCTAATCTTTTTTGTAATTGGATTCTATATTATTTATCGACAAGTTGCTTTAGTAAAAAAAGGTGAATTCCGTAATAAAGACCGACTTCAATGTATAATCTATGGAGTTATTTTTAGTGTCGCAGTTATGATAGTTATAGCGGTAGCATTTATATTTGCGATAAAATTATGGGGAACACCGTCAACGGAAATTAATGCTCTAGTTTTGCTAATACCCTTCATGTTTTCATTAATATACCTTTCAGTTTATCCCCTGATTGATTTTCTTTATATAGCTTTAAGTAAAGAATCAGATGAAGGATTAACGCCATTTCATCGATTTATTAGTACAAAAGTAATAAACAGATATAAAAAAATATCATCAAAGGTGATATCGGCTTGCGTTTTTTATTTATTAGTGTTTTTTCTGCCACCTATACTACTATCTCTTATTGGATTGCCATTTATAATGATTTGGGTAACTTGGGTCTTAATTTATCCATTAATGATTTTAACTTTTTATGGTTCAAAAGGATATATAGCAGGAATATCTAATGCTTATTATCACATTCCAAATATAAATAGATCAATATTTATTAATTTTGAAGATTCGAAAAGAGGTGTTAATCAATTTCTTTCAGATCCAGTTCCGTACTTTATTTTAGGATTAATGATATTTGTGTTCGTATGGGCTTGGATTTCCCTACTTCAGACTATTGCGTATTTTTTTACCGGGAAATTAGCAATTTCTACAATGTCTTCATATTTTGTTTTCGTTACATTATTATTTGGAATAATAGGCTACTTTACCCGTTTTTGGGGTAGAAAAATTAAATATCGAGGAATTGATATTTATTTTGCGGCATACTTAATGGCTTCGATTGGCATTAACGTACTTGTAAACTTTTTGATTGTTAATCCTGGAGACTTATCTGATGCTTTTAGTATTTGGGGCATCACAAACCAAATTGTACCAAACTTTTTAAAATTTGCTTGGGCAGCTGTTATTGAAGAAATTGTTTTGATAATTTTCACCTCATATTTCTTGCTAGCAAGAAATAATGAATTTTTAAAAAATATACGATATTCTAAAATCACCGAATGCGGTCAAGCATTTGATCCAATTCCGTTGTTTAATTTTATAACAAATCGCAATCTTGATATTAGAAAACATGCTAAAGACACTTTACTTTTAATGTTTGAAAGAATACCTTTAAAATCTGAAATAGATCTTAACAAATGGAAGTTTAAAAATGCATTAATGGATGGTTTATGTGATCAAAATCCTAATTCAAGAAGGATTTGTTATAAGATTTTAGTTCAATTGGAAAAAGATGTCCCTGCAATAGTTTTACCCTGGATAATTGAATCTCTTGACTCTCCAAATTATGATAGAAATATCCCAATACTGGAATCCATTTTATATACTACAGAAACCAGTATTCTTGAAAAACTACCGGATTTTATCATAATTAACCTCTTGAATGATGCAGATTGGAGAATAAAATTAATGGGAACAAAATTATTGAAACAATTATTAAAGAAAAATAGTAGAATACTTTCAAAACTCAATATTTTAAAGCTGTTTAATGATCCAAACAGTAAAATACAGATAGAGCTTCTCAACTTAATCCCAGAATTCCCATATGATCTCTCAAAAGATATAGTTTTAAACAAAATATTTCATTATGATAATGAAATTAGAGCAACAGCGATTAAAAGCTTGAGATATCTGGATCATTCAAGCTTTGATAGTAAATTTTTATCAGAAATCATTCAATTAATGGAAGATCCTTCAAGTTCTGTAAGATCTTCGATCTTTGACCTATTAGGAAGAGTCGGGAACTTCAAAAAAAATAAAATTCCGATTTTACCTTTCCAAGAGGGATTAATTGATCTTGATGAAAATGTTAGAAAATCCTCAGTGTTAGCATTAGAGAAATATTATATCGAGGAACCTAAGTTGTTAGAGTTAGATGATATCATTAGAAAAATTGATCCGAATAACTACGAGATATCAGATAGTGTTTTATCGCTACTTGGGAAATTATGGGAAAATGATCCCGAAAAAATTTTGACCACATTACTTGCTTTCATAAAAATCGAAAATAGCAAATTGAAAGGGAATATCTCTAAAATTTTAATCGAAAAATATGCAAAAAATCCAAATTTGATAATCCAAAATTTAATTAAAATTCCCGATGACTCTGGATATATAACAAAGGGGATTGTTGCTAATATATTTATATCCCTTGGTAAAATAGATCCGAAAAATATTATTCAAAAATTAATGGATTCTCTTGAAAATGCTAATAACGATATTAAAATAAACGCTCTTGTTTCTTTGGATGGATTAGTAACAAAATTTCCGAATGATCTTAACCTCAAACCTGTTAGTGCTTTATTAAAAGGCAACGAGAACAGTCAAATTAAAAAAGAAGCCACAAAACTCATTTCAAGAATTGCAAAAACAAAACCAAAACTTATACATTCATTAATTCCCGATCTTATTGATTCAATACCTAAACAAGAATCCTCTTTAAAGATTGCAATTTTTAAGACAATTCAAGACATTGCAAAAACTTCTCCTGAATTAATTCAAATTCAAACAATTTCTAATTTTCTTTCAGATCCTGATTCATTTATCCGGGAAACATGCACAAAAGTACTTGGAATAATAGGATACAAAAATCCTATTATTGTGACTGATATATTAGTTAATGGAGCATTATTAGATGAGGATTGGATTGTTAGAGAAGCAGCTGTTTCAAGTTTGGGAACAGTGATTGTTCATCTAAAAGATAAGAAAAGAATTGTCGAAAAACTTACAACCTTACTCGAAGGTGAACA
>JBHLOF010000115.1:0-11717 GCA_048940805.1 Promethearchaeota archaeon | reverse complement strand
GCTATTGCGACTTGTAAAATTTTTGAACAACTTGGAGTTGATTTTACTTTAGTTGGAGATGAAGTATGCTGTGGTAGCCCTTTTTTTAGAGTGGGTGCAGTGGATACAGCACAGGAGTTAATGAATAAAAATCTTGAAGCATTTAAAGGATTAGAATTAGCATTTTTCTCATGTGCAGGTTGCTACAAAACATTTACTAACGATTATCCTAAGTGGATGGAGGGAGATAAACTTCCTTTCAAGACAATGCATGCTTTTGAATTAGAATCTCGATTGATCACTGCGGAAAAAATCAAATTTAAACCTAATAAAGAATTAAAAGGAAAAGTGGTAACCTACCATGATCCTTGCCATTTAGGACGACACATGGCTTTAGAAATGGAACAGAAAATTATTAAGGAATCCAAAAACCTCATGATGGATAGTCGTAAGATCAGGGAAGTAATTAATGATTGGTATGAAGTACCTCGTATTGTTTTAAGACAATTAGAACAAGATGTAGGAATTGTATTTAAAGAGATGTACAGAATTAAACTTGATAGTTTCTGTTGCGGTGCAGGTGGTGGTGTTAGAGCAGGATATGCAGAATTTTCTTTAAAAACATCCAGTTTACGATTGGATGAAGCGAATGCAATTGGTGCAGATATAATAACAACTGAGTGCCCATTTTGTTGGAGAAATCTATATGATGCAAATGAACAATATCATCACGGTTTAAAGGTGTATGGTCTTTTAGAAATGATCGATACTTTTAATCTTATGGATGTCAAAGAACAGCCTACACTTGAAGAAATTCTGGCAATGAAAGAATAATGCATTATATTCTTTAATTCTTTTATTTTTCTCTATTTTTTTAATTTTAAGGTTTTTTTTCAAAAATGTTTTGAAATAAATAAAACAAATTTAAAAACCAAACCAGCTTAATTTTTTAATAATAAACGCAAACACCTCATATGAGAGAATTTTATGAATCTAAAAAAAATTGTTCCAATTGTAGCTCTTATATTAGTTGGCATTATTATTGTTGCTTTTGTTATTGTATTTATGGTACAAACACCGACTTCAACACCTGGTTCAAAGAAAGCAATTATTCTCGCTAGTTCAAATGACTATTACAGAAAGGATGGTGTAATTGATTTTAATGAAGGAAATGAAGCTAAATTTAACGATGAAAATAATAACTGGACAACAAATTCTTCTGTTAATATGTTTGGTGCGGTCGATTCAACAACACCGGGTCATGACGGACTTCCAGGAGTTTTGAGATTTTTTGCTGCAGGAGCGGGTTATGGAAAATTGGAGTTTGTATTTAATTGGACGAAATTCTATCCATTATATGAATCCACAGCTTATTATCTTTCTACGTGGGTAAATATGACGACTGTTGGTGGTGCTCCTGTAATCATAGGCCCACCTAACGGTATAAGAGTAGGATTAAGATGGTTGAATTCTAGTAATGGAGTAGTAAGAACAGACTGGTCAAATGGTATTTTTGATACCTTAGCAGGGTGGACGTTATTAAATGTTACAGGTGTCAACAATAATTCGGTTGGCTATGAAATAACACAGTTATATTTAGTTTTATCTGTTGAGGGTACTTTGAATGGTAATGAAATGATTCTTTTTGACGAGGTAAGAGTGGAATTTTGGTCCCCACCACCAATACCTACCCCTCCTCCTAGTAATATTGATAAAGATGGATTCCCAGCACAGGCACTTCAAGTTTATTGGGTCTTAAGAAACAATGGTTATTCAGATGATAATGTATTTTTAATGCTCTATCATAAAAATGACCCAACTATAGATATTTATGCGGGTGATTCAATAACAAATGATTTAACAGGAGCGGTCGTTGATGTAGAAAATGATGATGTTAATGCTAGTAGGTTTAAACAAGAGTTAGATATATCAATACCGGGTTCATTTGCTTCAGACATTCAATCAAATGATGAGTTGATAATTTTTATAACAGATCACGGTTCAAATAAGGTAATAAGTGGGGGAAATGCAACATTTCATTTTGAGGCAGATAACAGTTATATTACAGAATCAGAGTTTTTTAACTTAGTCAAGAAGATAAACTGTGCTCGTATGTTAATAAACATTGATATGTGCTTCAGTGGTAATTTTCTAAATGAGGATACGAATATTGGCTCAAGTTGGTATAATATACCTAATTCTATATTAGTTACCTCAACAACAGACTTACTGTCATGGTATTGGCGTGACAATAATAATCCTGATGGCTATGCTGGATCTTGGTTCTTCCATCAATTTTGGGAACAGATAAATCAAAGTCAACCAATCGGTGATGCTTTTGATTTTGCTAAAAACTTTGTACCTATAGGACAGATAAAATCCATAAATGACATTCAAACGCCATTGATTCAAGATAATATAGGAGTAAAAGATACTTGGATTCTAGTATAATTAACAGCTAAATATCATTTGTTCTAACATTTTACCCGATCTTTTAAATTCCAATTCTAAATATTTTTTCACTTAAAATTTAAATTTTTGTTAGGATTTATTCTAAATTAATATTAATTTAGTAAAGCAATAAAGTGAATGCTATTTTAACAAGGAAGACATTATTGATTACATTTATAGTAGTTATCTTTAGTGGGAATTTAACGCTAAATTTTCTACCCCCAAACGCATCACAAAATAATGGTCTTGATAATTGGATTGAAAATGAGATAGATTTTATCAAAACTGCTAATAATGATACTACTGCACCAATAATTACATTTGTAAAACCTGATATTAATAATACTGCCATAAGGACTTCATATTATGAGTTTATTGTAAACATAACTGATGAGAATCCTCCCTTACCTGGAAATGTAACTATCGAAATATCGAACGCTAGCACCTCATATTTTAATGCCTCAATGCTTTATGATCAAGATAACTTATGGTTTTTCTATTGGGATAATCTCACATCATATCCCAATGAACAAACATATACAATTAGGGTGAGAGCGACGGATTCGTCATCTAATAAGAATGAGGGATTATCAAATGATTTATTTATCATAATGAATGTTTATAGTACTAGAACTCCCGAATTACTAAATGCTGTGTTTTATATTATTGCTGTGATAGTTATTGTTGTACTTGTTATGATTTATATTAATAAGAAGAGAGCTTTCTTAAAAACACTTGAAGAATAGAGATAGATTAATATAAGAACTTTCACTTGGAACTTATTTTATCTATAATAAAGGTATCATCTCTTTATCGATAATTTGGAATAAATGTAATAGTGATATCTCCAATTCACAAAAATTATATGTCAATATTTTCATTAATTACAAAAAAAGAAAAATACGATTTTCGGGGTTTCTCTGAATTTGATTAACATTGAGCAAAAGTTTGCTTACCCTTATATCACCAAGTTTAAAAAAGAGCCATTTAAGTCATTTACTAATCTTGAAAGGAAAGAAATTGGACGTTTTTATATCAAAGAAAATAATTTGTTAATGGATTTCTATAATTTTTTCAAGAAAAATTTATTAAGTGAATCCAAATTAACATTAGAAATTACTTTTTGGTTCACTCTTCTCGGAAAATATCTAAAAGAAGAAAAAATAAAAAATAGAGACAGAATATTTAGTTTCATTAAAAGTTGTGAACTTAGGAATAATGAACAGTTAGGATTTAAATCTCCATTTAATCAACATAAATTTCCCGATATTTACTCTACCTATTTTGCATTGGTGAGTATAAAAAATATTAATCTGTTAAAAGAATACTTAGCTTCAGAAGGTCAGAGCCATATTAAAGAGGAAATCAAAAATTTCCTTTTGAGTCTCAAAAACGGGAACAGATTTTTACATTGTCATGATAAAGAGTGTGAAATTTGCAAAAATGATTCACCAGCAAAAATTTTATTCTATATAATGGAAATCTTCACTATTTTAGGAGTAGATGTTCGGAATAGTAGAGAACAATTCCGTTTATTCATTGGGGAAACGAAAAAGAAAAGTAATGACATAATTTATAAATTTCTTTGTTTAAAATATATTGGATTAGAACTAGATGTAAAAGAAAAAGAAATCTTAAACCTTCATCAGTATCAAAAAGAAACTGGTGGTTATAGTTTTAATCAAAATGAGAATATTGACGATACTTTCTGGATTGTGTATGTGTTTAGTTTATATTCATGGATTTTGGATTATAATCCTTCAGGGGTATATTCATATATAAACAATCAATTAAATGAGATATTGTCCCTTAAAGAAATGTGGAATGTTGGTTCTTTAGTCACAACTTCCCAATTGATTATCCTCTTATCCATAATATGGAATAAATTTATTAATGAAATAGAAAGGGTTGTTTTTAAAGAATTAGAAAGAAAAAAATTCATTGATTTAAATCAGTTGAAAACTAACTTTGGTATTTCAAGTGATCTTGAAGATTTCATTTCATATATTAACCAAAATTATAGTTTTAATATCAGAATTTTGGACAACAAAATTGAATTTAAAAATTATATTAGGAATCTAAGGAGTGGGATACAGGAATTTGTTCAGGAGTTCTATGAATACATTAACCAGAAAAGCATTGTTTCTCTCTCGGATATGTTTAAAAAATACAAGACTCTTAATTTAGAACCTTTTAAGTTAAAGGAAGATATAATTCCAATAATTAACGATTTAATTTCAAGGAACTATTTTAAGGGTGAAATTCGAGTAAAAAAACTATTTTTAGCAAAAACTAAATATAATTTTTATCTGGATTATAACTTAGAAAGGATAATTGTATCTGATACCGAAATCAATACTGAGAGAATTCTAGAGGAAAAGGCAAAATTAGAAGATATAAGAAATGATATTTTCAATGTTACTTTTAAAATACAAAATATCTGTGATCAGATACGCGAAGAAATTGAAAGTTACCTTCTAATTGACGAGATTGATTATGCTAAGGAACGATTGAAGTTTATAATTAGAAGCACTCTCATGGAAGCTGATTTTTTAAATGAAAACATTGAAAATTCATTCAATGAGGAATTATACTTTGTTAAATTAAAAGCTATATTAAGTACCGAAATTAGTCAGTGGGATAATAGTTATACGGTCTTACAAAATGAGTTATCTGAAGTTGATTCATACCTCAAAGGAAAAATAAATGAAAAGGAGATCTTAAGGAATTTAGATAAATTACTTGAAAATTTATTAGAAAAGCTTAGTTTAATTGAAGAGGATCTTGCTAAAAATTTAGATTCTTTTAAGAAAATATTTAATGAAAATCTTGAAAAGGAATATTCTGAAGAAACTTTAGTAGTAATATCTGATTGTTTAAAACAAATTAAAGAAGATATTAGCAGATATGATAAGGCGATTTATAACATCTCTCAACAGATCACGACTACAGAAGCGGATATTGTTGATAAGCATAAAAAAATAATCGAAGTTTGGATAACAATTAAAGAAAAATATGATAATGAGTACAAATTTTATAATGAGGGATTTGTCTTCTTTAATGAAAATTTGAATGAAATAGACAATATACGGATAAGATTAAATAATGAGATCGTAAGAATTGGGGAACTAACGAAGAACAAGATGTCAACAAGTCTATTTCAGGAAGCCTTTGAAATAATTAAGAGTGAATCTGATATATTGCTTGATGAAAAAATGATGGAGATTAAAAATCTACAATCAATAGTAAAGAATGAAATATCTAAAAAACCGAAGCTTTACCTATTATTCAAACATCTCCAAGACGAATTGGAGAACTTAAAATCCACTAGTATTGATTCTATAGCAAGTCAATCGCAATCTTTAAAGGATAAAGTTACGGAAGAAAAAAATAGAACTGAAGTGCGAGATTTTGATAAATATGTTTCCCAAAAAATAATCGATTTGAAAAATCAATTAGTTGAAACAAAAGCTAAATTCGAGAGAATAAAGTATTTACAGATTGATTTAATTAATAATGGATTTGATGAAATTCAATCCAGTTTTGATAAAACAAATAAATTGTATTTGAAAAAATTTAACAATTGCATTAAAAATATTAACAATTTCGAGGAAAAATCAAAATTAACAATCCTACAATGGGAGAATTTCACTGGTTCTTTCATTAGTGAAGTTGAAGAAATTAGAGATGATTTCATCAATGAAGTAATTTCAAACAGAATTAATGTAATGGCAATAGAGAAAAGAACTAATAATATTAAACTTACTGATTTGAAAGAAGATTTGAAACTTTCATGTAAAGTTTTAATTAAAAGATTAAAAGATATGATAAACATCTCTAAAATTTCTGCCGACCTAAATGAAGATGATAAATTTGTTCTAGTTCATACAGAATTTTATTATTTAAACAAGGATCTAAGAAATTACATTGAAAATAACTTATTAAAATCAAACCGAGAAAGGGTTGGAAAGATTCTTGCTTTATATGATTCCAGTATTAGAAATCTAACTCTAAATACAAATATGCTTGAACTCCAAAATAGAATTAGTGATCTAAAGGTGTTTGAAGATGTCATCCCAAAGAAGTTTTATGACAAAGTTAGTGAGCTTCAAATAAACCAAGAAAGGCAAGAGTTCTTGAATACTAAAAATTATTTTGAATCAGTAATAGAAAATGATAAAATAGCAATTAGTAGTATTGAGATTGCCCTAAATCTTTATAACTCAATGCAAAAATTTATTGCTCAACAATATAATAATTTAAAAATCGAATTAAAAGAATATCATAATAAGTTCTTGAAAGATTCGGAAAATTACGATTCTTATTTAGATATTCAAGAGATTTTTGAAAATAAAAAAAGCAATTTCAAGGATCAATCACAAAAAATCCAGGAACAAGTAGAAAATGAATTAAAAAATATATCAAATAATACAGATGATTCAAAAAAGTTAATTCCAGAGATAAGAGAAACATTTGTAAGGCGAAAGAATGAGTTTTTAGAAGAGTTTGACAACAAAATTCAAATAATCAATGAAAAATTAGAGATTATGAAGAACGAATCTTTTCGTGCAAATTTAATAAACTTCATTAACAGTAGCAAAATAAAATTAAGCCAACTCTTAGGAAACCTCGAAAAAAAAGTAGAAGATAACATAGAAATCAAAGAGTTCAAAAAAATCAACATTTTAATTCAAAAAAGAGGAAGATATATCGATAATGAGATAAAGGAGATAAACAGGGCTGCAACTTCCATGATAAAAGAATATAATAGACAATCAAAGAACTTTCAGCAAATTTCGAAATTTGCACTAGATGATTTTGATAAATTTATTGTTGAATTTACCGATATATTGAATGAAAAGATTAAGTCATTGGAACGGCTAATTTTAAAAGCATATATTAGCATGACAATTAAAGCTGTGGCGAATGAATTTTTAACTGTGAATTTTTTGAATAATGAATTGAAGATTAAGAAACAAAATATTCAAGACCATTTATTATACCTAATTAGTACTGGCGAATTACATGGTAAATATGATCCTCGATTTTTTATCTATTTTGAGAACCCTGATGTTTTGGATGAATTAGACGAGACAGAATTAGAAGTAATTAAAAGTACAAATTATAAATTTCAAATGCTCAAACATAATTTGAGAAATTTTGCTGTTCAATACGGCAGTATAATTGCATTTTTCTCTTCGATTGTGGCTATATCATATTATGTATTCTTGTTTAGTGGGAATAATCCATTTGCAATTATCGTACCAATAATTTTAACAGTACTGATTCTAGGTTATTACCTTGTAAGAAGAAGAGAAGAAAAAATAAGTTGATATTTAGTATTAAATTGGAATTAATCATAATCCATAATAAATTGAATATAATCATCGTACTTCTTAAGATATCCTTGAAAACATGCTTGATTTAGATGAATATAAAAGTTCTTTTCAACAATATCTTCCTCTCTAGCAAGATCTTGAAATAATTTGAAATCTAATTTCCCATTATCTCCGTAAGTTTTAACAAGTTGAATTAATGCTTTTACATTCTTATTTAAATAATTTTTTCTTGAATTTTTGGATTTTTGCTTTTTGCCTTTTAATTTCAGTATTTTTTTTTGCATTGTGGGGAGATCAGTTTTTACTAGATCTGAAAAGAATGTCACACCAGATTTTTTAATTTTATTATATTCCTCGCTTTTACAAAAAGAATCCAATTGGCTAAGAATTTCCTCTATAGAGCGATTAGCTAACATTTCTTTTTCTTTTTCTCGTCGTTCCCTAAAATTTTTGATGAGATCTAACTCATTACATTTATTAATCTCGGATATTGAAAATTTAATTGCCTTTCTTTCTAAGTTATCAGTTACCCGAATTTGGTTATAATCAGACAGAACAGATTTCATCATCAATTCTTTTCTTCTGGCAACATGATAAAAAGGAATATCAACTGTTTCTTCAGTCACTAATATATAGCATCTCCCCGGGGCAAATCTACCTGTTCTTCCACGCCTTTGAATTAATCTTATTTCAGAAGGGACTGGCTCATAAAAGATTATGGCATCAACATTTGGAATATCAATACCTTCCTCGGCAACACTTGTTGCTATAAGGATATTGATTTTATCATCTCTAAATTTCTGAAGAATTTCAGTTTGTAATTGTTGAGAAAAACCAGCATCATCTATTTTTGAAGATTGTCCTATGAATTTTTCAATTGTTAATTGATTCTGAAACTCAAGGGTCAGTATTCTCCTTAAGAATTCAGCCATTTCTCTAAATTGTGTAAATATAATGATTTTTTTATTGTCAAATTCTTCTAATTCTTCTTGGATAATTGAGATTATTTTTTGAATTTTCGGATGAGTTAATTCCGATAAATTATCTTTTTCAATTATTGATTTTATCAATTGAAAATGTTTGGAATTTACAATTCTCTTTGCAGATAAGATATTTTGTTGAGCTTTATCTTTAATTCGCTCTAAAAATGAAATAAAAAGTGATATATCCTGGGTTTCTATTAAATCTTTCGCATGAAGTAAGGAGACACAACTTGAGCAGTAGGAATATACTGAATAGATATCAATATTATTTTCTTTAATGATATCAATGATTTTTGGGTTGTGATAAAATAAACTGGCTAAGTATTCACTTTCTAATTCATAGCCTTGTTCATCTCTTATTGAAATTGTTAAATCATGAGAAATTCTTAAAAAATCTAATTTAGAGTAATATTTCTTGAAAGGATTGATTAAACTTCGGTCTATAAAAAATTTTAGAAAATATTGAAATAGATTCTGCCAAATTTGACTTATTTCTAATATTCTTGTCTGGAGATTTACCAGATTTATAAATGTATCAACTTCATGGATGTAATTAACAACATCTTCATCATTATAACTTTTAAAAATTATATTTTCTATATGTAAATTATCACAAATTTCTTGAATACGCTCAAAATCTTTTCCGGGAGATGCTGTTAATCCTAAAATTAACGGATCATTACATGATGCGATATATTCTTTCGCAATGAAATTATATGAATATTTTCCTTTTGTTTTATGGGCTTCATCAAATATTATTAGTGAAACCTGTGATAAATCATAACGTCCCCTTGATAAATCATTATTTATTACTTGAGGAGTAGAAATAATTATACTTGAACTATTAAACAATTGAAATCTTTTTACAGGAGATATTTTGCCTGTAAAAGAGATAATTCTTTCAGAATCAACATCTAGAATCTTCTCACAAGAACCTTTATGCTGAACAACTAAAGGCCTTGTTGGGGAAAGAATAATTATCTTCCCTTTAGGATATTTTTTAAGAGTATGTGAAATCAGTAATATACCAATAATAGTTTTTCCTAAGCCAGTTGGCAAAACAACTAAAGAATTTTTATTTTTACAGCTATTAACAATATTCTCTTGATATTGTCGATATAAAACAGTGTCCTTTTTGATATATGGACCATTGTAATATTTTCTTGATTTAATTTGCATGTTACAGAGAGGAAAAAGTTTTTTTTCTTTTTAAAACTAATATCGGTGTAAGATTTTTATTATGATAAGTTGAGCTTTTCCCTATTGAATTTATTTATTAATTTAGAAATATCTTAATAAAATCCGTGAATTAGAAATGTCTAGAAAAAGTGAGTAATTATATTAAATTAGTGAAAACAAAATCTTCTTTCTAACAATCTTACGTTCAATAATTCTCTTTTCCTCTAAATATTTTAATGTTAATACCACCCAATCACGTCCGATAATGCGAGTAATTTTCTTTCTTCTTTTGGGATATAGTATTTTAAGAATTTCATCAGGAGATACTCCTTTTTCTGACCCATTTCTTATAGCATTCAATACTTGATTTTCACGTTCATGCATCCGCTCTAGAATTGCAACAAGGGTTTCTTTTGGATTATCAATAGTTTCATCATGAGCTGGAAGAATTAGTTTTAATTTCGGTAGATTCTGTAATTTTTTAATAGTTTCAATATAGTCTCCCATATTGGACTCTGGGGGTCCAAGCCAAGTTGAATGCATCTTTAAAATGTTATCTCCGGAAAGTAGAATCCCTTTCTCCTCATTATAAAGAGAAATATGATCCGGTGAGTGCCCAGGGGAGGAAATAATTGTCCAGGGTTCATCATTGATAGAAATGACTGAATTTTCATTCAGAATTATATCAGGACTTTCTAAAAACGAAAGACCATGAAAACTCCTAAAAAAGAGGATAGTTCCAAGATGTCGTAATTCATTCCATATTTTCTGTATAAATTTATTCCTAACTCGCAGATAATCTTCATAATCATCACCCCGAAAATTACTTTCAAAACTCACCTTATCTTTTATCGTTTTGGAAATATTTGCAGTTAGCATAATTTTTAAGTTCAAAGCTTCACTGATGCGTTTTAGACCACTAAAATGGTCTGAGTGGCCATGACTGACAATTATACTCGTGATATTAAACTCCTTTTGTTGTTCTTTATAAATTTTCTCTATTTCGTTGAAATCCCTAAGGAATAACTTAATAGCTCTCTTGTATCCATAACCAGCATCAAAGATGATACCATCTTTTCCCGCTAATACATAAATATTATCTGAAGGTCTAAATCTTCCTTTTTCCTCTACTAAAAAAATGCCGGGATATACTTCTTTCATTCAAGTTTGAAAAACAACAATTGAAAAAAAATTTTTGGTGTGCATTATCGAATAAAGTAAAAATAAACGAAATCAAATAGTAAGATTATTCTAATTTTTATTAAGAACCTCTTTTTTGAGTGTTATTAAACCTCCATAAAAATCATCAAAACTTGAGCAAAATATAATGAATTAAAAAAGGATCATAATTAAAGATTTCAATAAATTTACCAACTTGCTTTTCCTGTTTGCTTAACACAATCAAGAAAGTCAAGAATTTCTTTTATAAATCCTTCAGGATCCTCTATAGCAGTCATATGACCAATGCCAGGCATAATGACATGCCTTACATCGGGTATCTCTCTTGCCATTATCTCGCTTGGTTTAGTGAAAACTACATCATATTCACCTAACATAACTAGCGTTGGACATTTGATCTGTCTAAGTTGTTCAATCCGAGGATCTGGATCTGTATAAAAATTCCTCATAAATGTATGTATTTGCCGGCGATCTGCTCTTCTCAGAAATCCCTCATAGATTTTCAGCATTTTTTCTCCATCGGGATGTTCCACCATCTTGAATAGATATGGTCCAGGTTCACGGCGGATTCCTTCCATCCTTTCCTCAACTGTTATTTTAAGATCAG
>JBHLOF010000114.1:0-11813 GCA_048940805.1 Promethearchaeota archaeon | reverse complement strand
ATGTGCAGGGTGGTATGGATTATCAGTAGATGGCACGTGGAGTACCTGGACTCCCGGTCATGTGTGTCTGAAAGATATCCCCGAAGAAAGATGGGGTAATAGCGAGTTTCGAAGGGACTTATTTGGTAAAATCCTCATGAACAATAACTTACCTGAAAATATGAAGAGATTTAATCAGAAAATTGCTCGATCTTTTGGTAATGCAGGAAGACTTGAAAATGTGGGGCTTCGTGATTTTGTGGATACAAATCCTCGCTGTGGTAATTGCAATTTTATATGTGTGGCTGATCCAAAGAAAAGAAAAGAACTCTATTCTATGCTTATTAATTCCGGAAAAGTATATATCGATGAAGAAGGCAAAGAATTTGTAAAAAAAATCGATGAAAATGGTAAAGAAATTGTTTACTATCCCCCATCTCAGGAGTCTTTTTTTACAAAAGAGGAATTAGAAGAAATGGATAGTTTTAGGAAAATTTAATATTTATTTCCTACTTGGTGGCCTAATTAAATACGCTAAAGTAGCTGACCCCAAACTCATGATACCCATTACTATGAAGAGTATCAAATAACTACCAAAGATTGTGACAAGTAAATTAACCCCAACTGCGCCTATAAAACCTGCGACACCATACGCAGTAAATACAATCCCATAATTAGGACCTAAGTTTTTTGAACCGAATAAATCAGAGGTGGCAGTTGGAAATAAACTAAAGTTACCTCCAAAACAGAAAAATATAGCACAAGTTATAATCAAGAAATATATCTCATTAAAATTTGTTGTAAAATAGATAAACAGTAAAATAGCTTGAGTAGTAAACATGAATATCATCGCTTTTTTATACGTTAGGATATCTGCCATTTTTCCCCATACAATTCTTCCTAATCCATTAAATAATGCCGCTAAACTTCCAATTAATACAAAATCGCTAGTTCCAATCACATACAAAAACACATTTGGTGAGATTTCCGTTTTAGCAAACGCTGAATAAGACCCGATGACCATAAGACCTGAAATTGCACTCAAAGCGAAGGCAGACCAAAGCATCCAAAATTGAGGTAATCGAATTGTTTTATTCCTTTCAAATTCCAAACCAGATATTCCACTTTCTTCAGAAGGTGGAGGTGGTGTCCATCCCGGTGGTAGCCATCCTTCAGGCGGATTACTTAAGGTCATCGCACCGCCAATCACAAGGACAAGGTAAATGATCCCAAGAACGATAAACATTATAGGTATATTTGGGGAGATGACAGTTACAAAATTAGGTGCTTCATCAGATAGGTTTGTAGGATTAGCTAATGCTTTAATCACAAAGTTAAAGATGAAGGCTCCCGCACCGAATCCTGCTACAGCAATACCATTAATAAAACCTTTTTTATCCGGAAACCATTTTCCCGCTGAAGCTATTGGACATACATATCCAAATCCAATTCCCATCCCAAAAATAATCCCATATGTAATAAACAATCCTATAAAAGTAGTCATAAAGGCAGAAGAAATTAAACCTATCCCAATTAAAATACCTCCCAGAATGGCAACATTTCTGGGACCATATTTCTGCTGCAAAGAGCCTGCAAAAATCATCGTAACCGCGAAAGAAAGTAACCCTACTCCAAATACATATACGGTAACTTCTTTAATTTCGTTTAAATAGGGACTGATGAACACGGTAAGTGTTCCCCATGAATAAATTGTACCTAAGGCTAACTGTATCATAATTGCCCCTACCACAACAATCCACCGATTTCGAATTTTTTGCCCTTCAGCCATAATAATATCACTTACTATTTTATTCTATTTCTAAGAATTCCTTCAAAGATAAATATTTTGTAGTAATATTTTAAAAAGTTTTAAGGTATTTTAATTGAGTAGCAGAGCTTAAGGAACTTAATTCTATATATTCTATAAAAAATGAGATTTGTTACTGTTTTCGTTTCAACATCTCTAGTCTTTTTTCAGCCATTTTCTGCATTCTTTTTATAATTCGTTCTCGAATTTCTGGCTTTACATATTTGAGTTGTTCCATTGATTTTTGAGCCCCTTCTTGCATTCGTTCAATAAACAATTTTTGATCCTCAGGATCTAATTTTTGAAGTGCCTGATAAAATCTTTCCTGTCCTTCTTGTGGATCATATGGTATTCTACCTGATAACAACCCACCATCTACTAGTAGAGTTTCACCTGTTATAAAACTACTAGAATCACTAGCTAAGAATAAAGCTGCTTTAGCTATATCTTCTGGTACACCCGCACGCCTTATTGCTTGACCATCCGCCATAAATTCTTTCCTTAAATCTCCCCACTTATCTGCCACCTCACGTGAAAAACCAATCCCTTGACCAAAAATTCCTGTTGCGATACCTCCCGGTGCTATTGTGTTTGCTCTGATCCCAAAGATTCCTAATTCTACAGCAGCGATTCGAGCAAGGTGTATTAATGCTGCTTTTGAGAGAGAATAAGCTAAACCACCCATTCCTTGCTGAAAACCCGCAACAGAGCCAGTGAAAATAAAGCATCCCGAACCTTGCTTTTTCATTAAGGGAATCGAATATTTCATGCACAGTACTGCTCCTCGAAGATGGATTGCCATCGTATGGTCGAAATCTTCAGTTTCGATGTCTTCAATTGAACTTCCAGAGCCGGGGTTCCCTGCATTTGAAAATACAATATTAATTTGACCAAATTTCTCCACAGCGAGATTAATAGCTCTTTTAATATCAGATTCTAGAGACACATCAGTATGAATATATAATGCATTTGGACCAAGCTCCTCAGCAAATTTTTCACCCATCTCATCCCAAATATCCGCTAAAATGACTCCCTTAGCCCCTTCTTCTATAAAAAGCTTTGATGTTGCTCTTCCTATCCCACCAGCGGCTCCCGTAATAAGAGCTACTTTTCCACTTAAAGTTCCCATAAATCAACAAAATGAATTGTTTCTTATTATTATTTTGATGAAACAAAGTAGATAAAATTAAAAATAAAAAATTGTAAGAATAAAGATAATTCTAATCTGAGTCTTTTTGTTGCTCTTATTGATCTTTTGGAGGTAATCCCATTCTTTTACGGATTCTTTCTCGTATTTCTGGCTTCATATATTGCAAATCTTGCATTATTTTTTGTATACCCTCTTGAGCTCTCTGCATCATTATTTTTTGATCTTCCGGATCTAATTTCTGTATCATTTCAGCGTACAATGCTTGATTTTCTTCAGGATATTGTGGTATTCTTCCTGATAATAATCCTCCATCTACTTTTAGAGTGATACCCGATATGAAACTGCTTGCATCTGAAGCTAAAAACAATGCCGCTTTCGCAATATCTTCTGGTAAACCTGCTCTTCTAATGGCCTGCATTCCAGCGAGATTTGCTTTAATTAATTCCCCAACCTTTTCAGCAGCATTTCTAGATAATCCGAATCCCATTCCAAATATTCCTGTAGCAATACCTCCCGGTGCGATTGCATTTGCTCTGATACCGAATATTCCTAATTCTACAGTAGCAATCCGAACCAGATGGTTGATGGCTGCCTTAGAAAGTGAATAAGGTAATGTGCCCATGCCTTGTTGAAATGATGCCACTGAGCTTGTACATACAAAGCATCCAGACCCTTGTTTCTTCATTATTGGTATGCAATGCTTCATGTATAAGTAAGCCGCCCGAAGATGGATTGCTATTGTTCGGTCAAATTCTTCTGTAGGTACATCTTCTATTCCTCCAGAGGGACCAACATTTCCTGCATTAGAAAATACAATATCTAGTCTACCGTATTTTTCCATGGCTTGGTCAATCGAATTTTTAATATCATTTTCCTGAGAAACGTCAGTATGAAGATAAATTGCATTTGGACCAAGCTCGTTAGCAACCTTTTTACCCATTTCATCCCAAATATCTGCCATTATTAAGCCTTTAACGCCTTCTTCAATGAACAGTTTTGAAGTTGCTCTACCTATACCCCCAGCAGCTCCCGTAATGAGGGCTACTTTATTATCTAATTTTCCCATAAATCATCTAAATGAATGCCTTTTTTAATACTTTAATAATAAAAAGGTGATTAATCAATAACAGCTATATTCTCTTATTCTTTTTTAGAAGGTTTTCCTTTTTCTTCTATTCGTTTCAATAAAGTGCTCGTTATTATACTGTAGGGTTTATAAAAACTCAATCTTTCAATAACCTTATTGTCACTCGTATTAATAATAAATTCTAAAATCTTCTGATCTGTTGGATTTAGATCTCTAATCATCTCATCCCATGTGTTTTCTCCTTCATTTGGATCTTGTGGAATTCTTCCAGATAAAAGACCCCCATCTACTAAAAGGGTAATTCCAGTAATAAAGCTGCTAGAATCACTTGCTAAAAACAAAGCTACATTTGCAACATCCTCAGGTACTCCAGCTCTTCTTATAGCTTGCGTATCCGTAGGAAAATTTTTCATGAAATTAGCCAATTTTTCTCGACCATCATGTGAAAGTGCCATACCCGCTCCAAAAATTCCAGTTGCTACAAACCCAGGTGCTATTGCGTTCGCTCTGATCCCAAAGATTCCTAATTCCACTGCGGCAATTCGAGCAAGGTGAATTAATGCTGCTTTTGAAAGTGAATAAGCCAATCCTCCCATTCCCTGTTGATATCCTGCAACAGAACTAGTTAAAATGAAGCATCCTGATTCTTGTTTTTTCATTAATGGTATTGCATGTTTCATGTATAAGAACGCAGCTCGAAGATGGATTGCCATTGTAAGATCAAATTCGTTAGTAGGAACATCTTCAATATTCCCTCCCGGACCTGTGTTTCCGGCATTTGAAAATACAATATCAAGTTGGTCGAATCTATCCATAGCTAAGTTAATAGATTTTTTAATATCATTTTCTCGGGATACGTCACCATGAATATAAATAGCATTTGATCCAAGTTGAGCTGCCATTTTTTCACCCATCTCATCCCAAATATCAACCATCACTAGCCCTTTTACGCCTTCATCAATGAACAGCTTTGAAGTAGCTCTTCCAATACCCCCTGCTGCTCCCGTTATAAGGGCTACTTTTCCTTCTAACTGATTCATAATCACTAAAAAATTTATGATTTTGTAATTTTAATAATCAATTAAAGAAGATTTCAAAATTAAATTATTCATATTGTAATAAGAGTAATATAGACAGTTAAAAAGTAGAGTAAAAAAAAAAATAATTAAAATCCGAATGGGTTGAAGCTCAAGCTAGAATAATTTCTTGCTGCATCAACTCTTTCTTGGGCTTCTTTTAAAGAGACTGTTTCCTCAAAATATCTTGGATTTAACTCACCAAGAGATTCAGTTTCTTCAGGCTTTTCAACTTTTTCAACCAATACTGTTTCATATGTTTGGGTCATTTTTTTTCACTTTTTTTAGTTTTTTTTATAATTGTAGAATAGATAAAATCATATATAAGGTTTGAGATTGGAAACTCTCTATGGACTCTTAGACCATTAGTAAACTCATAATATAATCTCAATAAAAAACAAATTCACAACCAAAAGGCTAACAAGATTTATTGTATGTTTACTATTGGGAACTATAAATAGATTAGAATCTTTTTTTAGGTTCAGTGGGAAAAAACTTTAAATCATGGTATTGTGCATTATTTAGTTATCATGAGATATGATGTGGTGATTTCTGGCGCGGGACCTTCGGGATCACATTGTGCTGAAGTAATAGCCAAAGCTGGTTATAATGTTGCATTATTAGAAAAAAATATTAACTGGCGTAAACCATGTGGAGGTGCTGTCCATTCGAGTGTAGTAGATCTTTATCCTGAATTGAAAAAGTTAGAAAAGACAAAAATTAGAGGGGTAGTAATGCATTCGGCTGATTTTCATTCATTAGAGTTTAAAGGCTCCAGCGAGGAGTATTCAATTATAATGGATAGATTAGACCTCGATAATTTAATGAGGAACTCCGCGGTTGATGCTGGAGTGCATCTCTTTGATAATAATGTTTCATTTGATTTTATTACAAAAGGATTACAAAAAACAGGAGTGAAAACTCAATCTCCAATGGGTATTAAGGAATACAAAGCAAATATTATTATTATAGCTGATGGTATGAGTTCTAAATTGGCTTTAAGATCAGGATTGCGTTCAAAATGGAAGATTAATGAATTAGCAATAGGAAAATGTTCTATTTTAGAAGGAAGAACTCACTTGGATGAAGAGTATGTATATGTTTACTTTCAACCATTTAAAGGATATGGATGGATATTTCCTTTTGATAAAACAAGATTTAATGTGGGCATATTTACATTTGGTGATGATAACATCAATTTTAATATTAATGAGCTTTACCAAGACTTTCTGAATAATCCAAATATTAAGAAATATATTCCTGAATCGAATTATAAAAAAATATGGTCTGGTTCATATCCATTTCCCGCTGAAGGCGTGTTAGAAAAGAGTTTATATGATGATAATTTAATGCTTATAGGAGATACAGCTGGTTTTATCTCTCCAATAAGTGGTGAAGGAATTCAAACCGCAGTAAGTTCTGGTAGAGTTGCAGCAAAGACAGCAATAAAAGCTTTAGAAAAAGAAGATTATTCTAAGATTATACTCAAGAAATTCAAAACAGATTTAGAAATTAAAAATATCATTAGAAATTTTAAATTAAAACGCTCCATGATTGAATTCTTTTTTGAGAAAGAAGGTCAAAATCTTAATAGAATGCTTCAACTTACTGAACATGACCCTGAAATTAAAGAACAGGTAGTTAATATGTTTGCTTTTGGTGATATTCCCTCAAAAGATCTAATTTCAAAAATTATTAGTTGAAACAATTATTGATTTAATAAAGTTTCAAGATTTTGTTTCAAATTTATAAGGTCTTCTCGATTGAGATTAAGATTAACCTTTCCACCCCCTGGATGAGCGAAAGTGAGAAGAAATTCTTCATTATTTTTAACAATTGACAATTTTTGTTTTTCCGGCATACCATATGAAGGATCAAGCCAGTCATCTGCTTTAAATTCAGCAATCTGGAGTAAAACGCCAAACGCATCTTTTGGGTGAATAAAGAGTTCTTTCCACCTTTCTCCATAATCATTGTAACCAAAGTAGGGGATATTATTTTTTTCAAGAATTTCCTTTGCCCTCTTTATATCCGGTGTCTGTAAAACAAGATGGTGTATCCCATTTCCCCTTTTTCTAAAGAAATTTTCTAAAAAACTCCCCTTACCCGTGGGTTTTATTATCTCAAGTCTAGAGAGATCTCCTAAAGCAAAGGTTTCCCAGTAATACTTTAAATTATTATCAGTACCATGGTATTGAGAAATCGCACCAAGGATGTTAGTATAGAATTCGACAGCACCATCATAATCCTCTACAGCTAATGAAACGTGATCAATGCGAATTATCATAATTGATTCATTATTGAAAATGTTTTAATTTTTACTATTTGCTATTTGGTTGAATATTTAAATATCATCTTATCTAATATTACTTCACTTACATAAGAATTGGAAGGAAAACTAAAATTTTAAAATGTAATAAAAAATAGAAACCTTATTCCAATTACAAAGATTTTATATTATAAATCAAAAAACAGGAAACGGTGATTATTTTGACAATATCCAAGGATATTGCAATAGAAAATTTAAAAAAAGAGGATTTAAAAGGACTGGGGTATGAAAAACTCATGGAACTCTATAAATCCTTCCCATCTGCTGATTTTGAAGAGATGAATGGAGATTATGATTCTGGTATGGTGGGTTTCACATCAGAGAGAGCAGAACAACTGAGTTTATGGTGGCTTCATAAAACTGAAAAGGGAAATTGGATGGGAAAATCTTTTTTTCCAAAATCGAAAGCAGAACGTTGTGGGGAGGGATATAATCGATGGGAAATTGAAGGCAAAGAAGTACATCACATGCGGTTTCTAACAGATATGGTGGAATCTCTTGTTGATGGGAAAATAACCTTTCGGTTGAAATATGCTTCCTTTAAAAACGATGGTGGAATAGTAGATATGACTGATGAGGTAAGAAGAATTCGAAAAGGATTATATCTTTGTGTAGGAATGACAGCTCCGAATTACACGCCCCCAGATTTCTTTTATTTAAGTGGACCTGTTCATGAGTATGATCATAGTGGAGTATGGATTTATGGAGATGAAACAGAGAAACACACCAATATACAGATCACTACTAAGAATTATCCTTATCCAGAAGATCTTAAGTAAGTAAAGAAAAATTTTAAAATACTTTCTATCTCCTTATTTTTAATCGATCATTATAATAATATCTTCTTCTACGCCTGTAAGGTCTTTCTGGTCTGTTTAAAAAGCATTCCGGACAATAGGTGATGATTAATGGATCGTTCCATAGATCTCGGGCTCGCTTTAGAGAGATCGTGGGGTTATCCCTCAAAAATATTTGAAAAGGTATCTCTTTACCACAATCGCCACACTCTTTAGAATCTAATTGCCACATGAGGAAAATCTTATCTTATTTATAACTAATATCTTCGGGATTGATCTAATTAAAAGGTAAGAGAGTATCCAATTACTGTAAAAAGTGCCAATTCTTATATCTATTAGTATCAAGTTCTCCACTTTTGTCAATGAATCGGAATTTTTTCGAAATATTCATTTATCTCCACGGATTTAATCATACAAACACTAAGGATAAGATTAGAGTTAAAAATATGTGGTTTCAAACTATAGACCTTCCTTTTAATTATAATTATGCTGTGCCCATGTTTATTTTTTGGGTGTTAATTTCTGCGATGACCATAATCTTAATAGATATTGAATCTCTGAATCAAAAAGCTTTTTATGTAATCTCATCGATAACTTTACTTTACGGAGGATTGGTATTAGGAGGATTTCCTCATGCAGTTATGCCTATTCAATATCTACTTATCATTTTAGGAGGTCAGGGTGTGATTAGTGCTCTTCTCCCCGTTCTAATAATTTTAGGTTTATTATTAGTATCATCACTGCTTGTAGGAAGAGTGTTCTGTGGATTTGCTTGTCCTGTCGGTGTTGTTCAAGAATTACTTTCTAAAATCAACTTTAAATCAAATCCAGAAGCTCTTAATAAAACAAAGTATCACATTGACGTCCCATCTAAATATACATCAATAATTCGAAGGATTTTTCTAGGGATCTTAATTATAATTGCTGTATTTGGGATTGTACTATTTCTTGAAGTAATAAATCCACTTACAGGATTTTCAATTTTTAGAACTCCCTTTACTTTAGCTTTACTTATCCCAGTAATTAGCTTGATCATTTTTTCAATACTTAGTATCTTTATTTATCGTCCATGGTGTAGGTTTTTATGCCCTTTTGGAGCACTTTCATCCCTTTGCAGTCGAATAAGCAGAATAAAGTATCATCGAACCGAAGACTGCACAGAATGTGGGTTATGCGAAAAGGTCTGTCCTACCCAAGAAGCTTTTGCTTATAGCAAAAAGAATGAGTGTTATTTTTGTAATCGGTGTATTGAGGTTTGCCCTCATAATGCCATAAAATTCAGTGAACAATAGAAAATAAAAAAAATGATGAGATAGTTTTCTCACTTTTGAATTTCATTTCTCCCCTTCAGGACTCGCAACTTTCGCTTTCGCTTCAGCTTTAGCTTGCTTTTTTTGCTTCTTATATAATTTAGGGTCTCCAAAAGACGGTTTAATTTTCGAACCTTTCACTGGTAGAATACATGTCGCATCTTTTTTTTCTGATCCTCTAGAAGCTACCATGCTTGTTTTTTGATTGAAATGTAGCTCTAATCGCCATTCATTATATTTATCATCTTCTTTCCCTTTCCCCTTTTTTTTCTGCCACTCAGGTAATTTGATTTTGAATGGGTATTCTTTCACTTCGCCTGACTTCAATTTTTCATTTGAAGTGATATCCCACTGATTTAACTCTTTTTTTTGTGGTACCCAAGATTCAGTTTCCTCTCCAGATTCAGGATCTCTTCGAGTCATAAAAGCTTGATAGACATCATACAGTTCAATAAACAATTTTTTTAACTTTTTATCCTTTTTCTCTCCATTTGTAATAATAATTTTACCCTCAATCTCATCATCAGGTTTCACAATTAAAGGAGGATTATAGATCTCATATGTCACATGTACTTTTGTTCCAACCAAAATATTTTCACCTAAAAAAGTAATAAATTTGAGATATTTAAATGCTGATAACAAAATAAAATAATAAAAAGAAAAAACAAGGTTTATAATTTAGTGCCGCAATATGAGCAATATACAGCAGTCTCTTTAGACTTTGCGGTACCACAGTTAGGACAATAACTTACTTTTCCCTCTGGAGTTTCTGTTTGAGTTTTTGTAACAACTTCAGTATGAGTCATTTGACCTGTAGTAGAAGAAAATTTCCCTCTCAACAATCCACGTGCTTTTAAATCTAATACTATAGCACGAACATCTCTGATACTTATACCGGTACTTCTGCTAATCTCTTCAATGGTTGCCTCGGGATGTCCCTCATATTCGTAAAGAACAGCATTTCTCAGTTTACTTTTGTTTGCGAAAGCTGCAAGTTGTCCCCCAATGATCGCTACTCCAAGGACAAGCCAGATAATCCCAAACCAACTAACCACACTCCCATACCAAATAGGTCGTAAGACTAGATCATTTAATCCCCAGTAGATCAAAATCCCTGCAATAATAAAAGAACAAATACTTAATCCTTCAGAATATTGATTACGTTTATATTTCATTTCTGTTTAACCTTTTCGACTTAATTTAGTGTAGATATTGGATTAGAATTACTAAATGAAATATAAACTTTTATTCTATAATAAATAATGAGCGAAAATTGTCTTTTAATATAACTCATCAATATAGAATTTCAACGTTTCTATACCATCGAAGTAAAATAAGCTTTTTCCCTCCTTAAAAAAAGGTGTTAACAAACCTCCTCGCTTCAATACCGCTGTAATTTCAACATCCTTTAAAACAAAGACTTTCGTTTTTTTATAAAATTCCTTAAATGAGAGGATTATACCCATTTCAATCATATGACCCCCTTTGTCATGCTCTATTACCATGATGATCTCATCTGAAAATTTGGCTATTAGATCAAATTTTAGAATTAAATTCTCAAGATGAGTACGCCTAAATTCTTTTTCAAAAAATCCAAGATTAGTATCAATTCTATTTATTATCTCCTGCACTTCTTGAAGATTAACAAAAGTATCTTCGTCGTAGGAACCACAAATAAAGAATTTCTTTTTGGTAAGATCGTCCACTGAAAACGTATTGATAAACTCATCTAAAAATTCTTCCCAGGCACTATCATGTGAAACTAACATTATCTTCCCCTAATCTATGTAAAATAAATTAAAGATTCAAATATACTATTAAATATTATATATCAATGATAATTGACTCAATTAATTTTGAGTTAAATTTAAATAGTTAATTATGCTTATGTAGCTTGGAACAGAATGAAAAAATCAATTTAAATATGATGAGGTAATCAATTTGGAAAAATTTGAAAATATGAGAAAAGAATTAGAAATACTATCTGAAAAAACAAGATATAAAATCCTTCTTACTCTCTTAGCAAGTGAAAAATCACTTTCCTTCAGCCAATTAAAGGAATTATTGCCATCCATCCCTGAGAATAACTTAAATTATCATCTCAAAATCCTCAAAGATAACAAATTTATAAAAAATGAGAAAAGAATGGAATATAAACGCTCTGAACCGCGTTCCTTTTATTCTCTTAGTAAAAGGTCTATTGAATTACTCGGTACATTAGGATTAACCGCTGTAAAGGAAGAATTTCAAGCTCTATTCAGGCAAATGACATGAAAAA
>JBHLOF010000113.1:0-11851 GCA_048940805.1 Promethearchaeota archaeon | reverse complement strand
AATTCTCTGTTTCCTCTCATAAATATTAGATCTTTTCTCTCATCAACAACACCAATACCATTATCGATAAACTCAATTTTGATGTATTTTGTCTCATTAATGATTTGCTTTGATACCCTAATATCAATCTCTACTCGAAAATTTTCATTGTATTTTATCCCATTTATTAAAACATTCTCAAAAACATCTTGGAGGAGTTCATTAGTATCAGCTATAAATGTGCCATTTGCATAATCAAAAGATATTTTTAGTTTTCTTTCACCATACGCTCTTTTAACAAATTTGACAGAATTTTCTATAAAACCACGTATGTCAAATTTTTTTGTATTTATTTCTTGTTCTTCGAGTTCGGATAATATACGCACGTTAGATATCAGTTTGGAGCCTCGTTCTACTTGGTTTTTAATGATTTTTGTAATGCTATCAAGATCTTTCGATTTCTCAGAATCTCCTAATTGAAAGGAAATGAGTTCTGCTGATGAATTAACTACTTGGAGAATATTATTCATATCATGAGCAAAAAGATCTTTATAAAAGTTCGCACGATCAAACGCCTCTCTATAACTTTTCTCCGATAACTTTAAAGCTTCATCAGCATTTTTACGCTTTGTAATATCAAGTACGATTCCTTCAAAGTGAGTAATATTTCCACGCTGATCTCTACGTATCCAAGTTCTATCATCCAACCACATCATTTTTCCAGACTTAGTCATTATTCGGTATTCTTGTGCGAATTCATCACTTCCATCATTACTATGAATCTCTACTTCTTTGGCCACTCTCTGTACATCATCAGGGTGAATTAGCTCCTCATAAATAACTTTACCAGAATAGAAATCCTCTATACTATAACCAAATTGGGTTACATTTTCAGAAACATATTCAACAGGCCATCCTTCTGAATTTTTCCATAAAAACACAATCCCAGGGCTATTATTTATTATATATTCTAATTCTTCTAATCTTTGATAGGATTTTTTTACTTCCTTCTGAGCGAGTTTTCTTTCATTTATATCTAATACTATAGACCGTGATTCTATGACATTTCCTTTTAAGTCTAATATTGGTTTTACAGATAAACTTACCCAAATATTATCTCCCTGCTTTTTTTTCATTTGAAGTTCTACATCTTTAATGTCTTTACCGTCTAAAAACCGATTAAAGATTTCCTTAGCTCTTTCTTTCCCTTGGCTCGAATCTGAATATAAATCAAGAATTTTCATCTTTAAAAATTCCTCAGTCGAATATCCCAATAATCTCTCTGCTGCTTTATTACACCTTATTATAGTTTTATCAGTTCCGACTGAAAAATAAGCAATAGGTGCTTCTTCAAAAAGGTCTCGAAATTTTAATTCAGATTCTTTTAATCTAATCTCAGCCCTTTTTTCTTCTGAAATATCTTGTATGATTGCTTGAATATACTTTTTTTCTCCCAAATTGACAAACTCGATTTGGCTTTTAGCCCAAAACTCACTTCCGTCTTTCTTTTTTAATAAAATTTCCCTAGGTAAAGGTAATTTTCCAATTTTAACCTGCATTTCTATTTCACTAATCGCCGCTGACTCTGGGTCTACATATAAATTGATATCCCTAAAATTCTTTCCTATTAAATCGTCTTTTAAATACCCAGTTACTATGCTTGTAGCATTATTACAATCGAGGATGTCTCCATCCATATTGAAAAGAACAATCGCAAATGGGGCATCATTAAATAATTTACGATATTTCTCCTCAGATTCTATAAGTTTTAATTCAATTTTTTTTTGATCTGTAATCTCTGTAAATGTTACGGCAAAATACCCTTTCTTTGGAGAATATCCTGAAACCCTGTACCAACGATCCAATGCTTCTGAATAGTCTTCTACTATCAAGGGGATTCCCGTAAGACCTACCTTACCAAACTTCCCAATCCAATCAGCAGGATCGTTTTCAGTTCCGGGCAAGATTTCAGTAACTCTTTTCCCTATCATATCTTCGGCTTTCAAACCCGTAAATTTCTCAAAGGCAGGATTAACTTCTATATATTCATAATCGACTGGTATACTGCCTTCATCAGTAATTACTTTATGATATGCGAATCCAGCATTCATATTGTTAAATAATGAACGATACTTTTCTTCAGATTCTTTTAGTTTCTGTTCTGATTCTATTCTATCAGTGATATCTATTACAACTTCTGCTGCTCTTTCTATTTTCCCATCTGGGTTTGGTAACGGTGCTGCGATTATTTCATAAGTTCGGTTATTTGGAGCAGTTATCAACTCTTTTTCAACTTTTTTATTTTGAATAGCTTTGATCATAGGACAATTATCGCAACTGTTCTCTTGTCTTAAGTAAAATTCATAGCATAATTGATTATTGTGCTTCCCAAATTGCTCTTTCAAATATTGATTTTGATAAATGATCCTATAATTTGAATCAACAATGTCAATCCCTATGCCTGTATTTGATAAACCTTCAGTTAATGAGCGATAAAGTTCTTCAGATTCTTTCAATTTTCGTTCAGCTTCAAGTTGTTCACTTATGTCTCTATCAATTCCCCGATATCCAAGGAGGGTTCCATCCTTATCGAAAAAGGGTACTCCACTGGTTTCAAGTGTTATATGGAAACCTTTTTTATGAATAACATTATTCCTCAAACCGACTATAGACTCTTTCTTTTCTACTGCTTTTTGAAACAACTCTAATATTAACTCAGCTTCTTCGGATGGCATGAGATCAAATGCTGTTTTTCCAATTACTTCTTCTACTTCATATCCTAACATATCTCTAACTTTTGGATTAGAATATGTATAGACTCCTTTATTATCGACTTCCCAAATCCAATCACTTGTAGTTTCAACCAAAGATCTGAATTTTTCCTCTGATTCTCTTAATTTAATTTCAGCATTTTTCCTGGCAGTAATATCCTCAGTGTGAACTAGAACTAAATCTGGAGTAATGAAGCTATACGTAACTAAAAGATCTTTTTCTTCTTCTGATATACTATAGGAGTATTTCATTTCTCTAATAAAATTGGTTTGCTCATCAAAAGTTCTATTTAGATCTTTTATTATGTCTGGTCGGTTCTTATACATCTCAGATGCACTAATACCTAAAAATCTTTCAACATTTCCGCCCGTGATCTTTTCAGCGGCATAATTAAAGTCAATCAATCTGAAGGATCCTCCAACTTTCTGCCATGCATAGGTAGGAACGGGACCTCCTTTGAATAGAGCCTTAAATCTTTCTTCTGATTCCTTTAACTTTTTATCGACTACAGTCATATCTGAAATACACTTTTTTCAAACTATTTTTTTTTAATAAGTAGTATAATAATTTTTTTTACAATAACGCACGTAAGAGAATATTATTATAAACATCTAAATAACCTTGAAACTTATTTAAAAATTTAATCAAAAAAAATAAAAAAAAAATTTATGTTTTTTATGAGGTTATCCACCACCAATTGGTGGAAAAATTGATACAATATCACCATCTTTAAGAAGCGTGTTTTGATCTTTATGTGGATTGCCATTAACTAATATTATTGTTTTCCATGCTTCTTTAGGTATTTGATATTTTTGGAATAAAAACTCTATTTTACTGTTTTCCGGAATTGATATCAATTCTTCTTTTGGACCGTATTCTCTCAGCATTGCAAAGAATTTCACAGTAATCTTAATTACTCCATTATTCATCTTCTTCTCTCTTAAAATACCATTTATATAATACTGACATGTTTATTGGAAAAACTGCTACGATATCACCATTTTTTACTTTTTTTGTAAGACCTGAATATTTTCCGTTCACAAAAATATGAATAATCTCATCTTCTTTTATTTTGTATCGATCTAATATATCAGATACTCTCTCTATATTGCTATCATCAATGCTGAATTTCAATGGTAGACTTCCCTTAATATCCGGTTGGACTTTTTTTCTCAAATCCCCAAAGAATTTTATTCGAATTGACATCTTAATCCGTATTGAAGACTAAAATACACTATCTAACTCGTCATCTGTGACATTAAAAACCTCATCTGATGGAGGAAGCTTTTCTTCCACAAAAAATTCTGGTAGTCTATCATCAATATCTGTAAATCCTGCCTTTTTGTTGAAATCCAGTTCAGTATCAAGAATTTGTTTTCCAACGACAGGGACATCGTCTACAGTTAAATTTGTTCCTAGTACACCATTCAATGACTCAACAATTCCCTCTAATCCCGACGGGATGTCTAAAACCGCAAAAGCTACAAATAAGCAATATCCTGTAGCGTCTACAGCGGCTGTAGCTATTTGGAGATTTCGAGATATTTCTGCTTTCTTTGGATCTCGAGGATCTACTTGTCCTCCTACACCCATGATTTCTGGAGCTATAGCATATCCAGCTGTATGATCTGCACCCATCGGTGTAGTTGCGTAAGTTACACCAATACCTTTAATAGCACGTGGGTCGTATGCGGGTAATCCTTGGCCCTTTACCGTCGGAATTCTTGTTACCCCGAATACTTTACCTGTGATTTCAGTTCCTTGAGCTAATATACGACCAGTTGGTGTTTTCTTACTGATTTCATTCATGAGTTTTAAAGCCCCTTTTCCATCCCCAAACTTAGCTAAACCGCCCTCCATTGCCACCGCAATTGTATCACCTGCTTCAATGGTGTCAACACCTAAATCGTTACACGCTCGATTTAACTCACCAATATCATCTAAGTTATAAATACCACAATTCGCACCTAGAGCCCATACAGATTCATACTCTAAAACACCTACAGGATCTTTACCACCTGGTTTAGTCCATACCTCAGAACATTGGATTATACAACCAGGACTGCAAAAATGAGGTCGTACTCCCCCTCTTTTCTTAATTTCCTCTGCTTTCACTTCCCCTGAAATCTGTTCTGCTCTCTCATCTTGACCACTAGAAAAATTTCTTTGAGGTAATCCACCTGCCTCATTAATAATGTTGACCAAAACACTTGTTCCGTAAGCATTAAGACCTCCATTTGGTTTAGTTACAGGATGTTCTCCAAGTGCATCTCTTAGTTTTTTTATACCTTGAGAAAACACCTCCTCATTAGCAATTTCAACCCCAGGAGCACCAGTGTCATCTACTATTATGAACTTTAATCCTTTAGATGCCATTACAGCACCAAGTCCACCTCTTCCAGAATATCTGCTTGGTAATCCCTCTGGATCATTGAAACATACACCAGACATAGCCCCAAGTAATTCAGCAGCTATCCCAACCCCACAAATACCAACTTTATCCCCAAATTCTTTAAAAAGATCTTTATAAGTATCATAGAGTCCTTTACCTACCCATTTATTAGCATTAATGAATTCAGCACTTTCATTAGTAACTTTTAGTAGATAATAATCGTCTCTCTGATGCTTTCCTTCAATTATTATTGCCCCAATACGCATTCTTCCAAGTTTTTGAGCAAAATTTGTTCCCGCATTAGCCTCTTTAATCCCACCTGTAAGTGGGGATTTACCTCCGACCGAAATTCGACCAGATGTCGGGGCTCTGGTTCCAGTTACAATCCCTGGAGCAAATACAAGTTTATTATGAACTCCTAAAGGATTACAAGTTGGGGGAACTTCTTTTGCAACAATCGTGGAGGTCATTCCTCGACCTCCTAAAGCAGTGTAATCTGCTGGTAAATCTTCAAATTTAGCGTCCAGATTAGTCATATTTACTCTTAATATTCTTTTTGGCAATTTATTCACCTCTAATTTTTATAGCATTATTTGTTTGTGTTTGGCTCTTATTTATATATTTTCTATTTAAAAGGTGAAAACGTTATGTACATCCAATCCTATCGATATCTATCAAAATGAGGTTTTTAAAAAGGGTAAAATACCCCCAATAATTCTAATCTAATATCGAAAAACTATAAAAAACACTTAATCTATGAGTTCTCCAACAGAAATTTACAATTCAATATATGAGGAAGCAAAAAAAGATCCAAACATTATTGGTTTTTTTTTAGGTGGATCTAGAGGTAAAGGATATGAAACTAAGTATTCGGATTATGACACCTATATTATTGTAAAAGATAATATTGAAAAAGAGTATAAAGAAAAATATCCCTTTCAGAAATTTAAAGGGGTAGACTTAATAATATTCTCTTATTCTGAATTTAAGGATTTTGCTCCATGGGGTAGTCCTGATGCTTTCTACAGATACGGATTCGCACATGTGAAAGTATTAATTGACAAAAATGGTGAAATCCAGAAAATAGTAAATAAAATGGCGAAAATACCAAGAAAGGCTCTTTCAAAATTCATTGCTGGAGCATTGGATGGTTATCTCAATTTCCTTTATCGTTCCTTGAAATGTATACGTGATGGTGATATCGAAGCCGCACGATTAGAAGCGGCAACCTCCATACCCTATTTCTTAGATGTGATTTTCGCAATACACGATGGTCGATTAAGGCCATATTATAAGTATCTCAAATGGGAACTTAATTCTTTCCCTCTTAAGAAAATTTCTATGTCTGCCAAAGAAATAGTTGATAATCTAATGAGAATACTGTATACTGCTGACTACAAAGCTCAACAATGGCTTCTTAAAAATACGGAGACTACTCTTAGAAAAGAAGGATTTGGACATGTTTTTAATAGTTGGGGGGATGAGTTCCTTTGGATGAAAAATTTTAAACCTTTAGAAGAATAATAAGCAGGCCCGAGGGGATTTGTTCAAGAAATGTGAAACGCATTCCTTCTTGAACCCCCGTTCTTCAGCTTAGGAGGCTGCTGCCTTATCCAGTCTGGGCCACGGGCCTATTTTGTGACTATATATTGAGGCTACTTCGATAATAAGCGACACCACATATTTTACAGAAATATTTATCTTTTATTTTAATGGCTTTTTCAATTGGAACTTTTTCTTGACAATTCAAAACACAACAAGTTACAAATTCTTGGTTTTCACTTTCTCCATTCGACAAAGTAATCAAATAATTCAACATGAATCCTTATGTATACAACATAAAATGTAATCTAAATTTTAATAATTTCTTGAATTGAAGGATATCAACTTGTTTGACTATTTAATCAAATGCAAATGAATTTCATATATTAATTAATTAGGTCCCTAATAAATTCCCTTAAAAATGTCTCTAATACGTTTTTTAAATCATTAATCCAAGCAGATCCATCCAATTCTTTGATTTTAATTGAATTTTTAAAATTACTTAAGATGATAGAAATTTTCGATTCTAATGTTTCAATTGGATTAATTTCCTTAAATTCCTCTGTTAAACCAGAATATATATAATCTGCTAGATTTTTGATGAGGGTTTCTTCGAATTCTTCGAATTTATAGATAATGCCAAATTGAAAATAAGATGATAGAAATTGCTTAATTGACATTTCAAATTCTCTTTTTTGAATTTCATCTTTATTAAAGCAAAAAAACTTCACTAATCGTTCTATCATCGTTCCATTAAATATTTTTATTTTTGGATATACAATTTTTTTTTTCTTAGTTGAAGTCTTATTTTTTTTTGATTTTGGTACAGTTACTTCATCATAATCTTTTTTAATAATATCTGATAATCCTGAACGTAATGTAAATAAATTAGTAACAATTCTTTCATTGTTATAAAAAATTGTTGGCACTTTTATCCTGTGTTTTTCAAGAATTTCATTTATATTTAGAGATTCTTTATCAAATGGTGAGAATAAGATTTCATAAAGAGCACTAAATTCGAACTCTTCCATATCATTTCTAAATATTTTTCGAATATAATTATCATAATCAAGAAATAATAGAGAAATACAATCATCAATTGCAGTATAGTAATCTGTATATTGTTCCTTAATAAGATGTTTCTTATATTCTGATCTGAAATGATAAGCTCGGATCCACTCAAAAGCAAGATCTAAAACTTCTTTCTGTTCAATAATTTTATTTTTATAATAGTTGATGATATCTACAACCTCTAAAGTCGAAGTTCTTATAGACAGGTTAACAAGAAATTCAGATATGATTTCAATTGGAGTTAAAGAACTGGATTGACTTTTGATCCTCTCGTAATAACTTAATAGGCGTTCTTTATCAATCCTTAAAGCATGATCAAAGTCATATTTTCCCAAAATATTTACATCATCAGTCATTTCAATTTATTTTTAATATCAAGAACATTCTGTATTCTTGAAAGAGAATTTGTTGAATTTAGGTTCCATTTTTCAAATGGATTGATCTTTGGATTAATTTCTATTACAGTTTCCTCAAAATTTTTATTTTTATCTAAAATAAGTCTAACTTTTTGCTTATAAAAAGTTTGGTCATGTGAGTTCTTATTCTTGGTATCACTACTGATTAGGATTAAACCATAGCTTTTCTTTTCATTGCTATTTATTAAAAATTCTTCTAAATATAAAACTTTCTTATTCTGATTACTTAAATCAATCGATCTTATACTAGGATGAATGTTGGTCTTATTAAATAATCTTAATGCCTCAATAATTCGAGCTTCATAATAATCTGGTAATATTGCCATGACATAATAAGATGGAATAGAAGAGAGATATATATTTCTTAAAGGATCATCATAATCAAAAGTATAAAGATTAGATACGTTTATGTCTCCAGATTCTATTCGTTCTATTATCCCAATGCAAAAATAATTCTGCTTTTTTTTCCAATACATCTTTCTAGCTGAACCAAGAGAATGTTCAATAAGGTTTATGCCTCTTGTTAGTTCGGCATCAATAAACTTGTTAAAATCAAATTCATTTCCATTAATACTTTCATTCACAATTTTTTCTTGTATAATAATTGGATGAATATATTTAATTAATTTCTGGTATAATAAGGTGACATCTTCCGTATAAGGTGAACCAATGATTACAAATAGATTTGTATTATTTCCCTCAAATAACTTAGTAGAATTAAGACATGTAAAAGATTGAATTATTTCACTTTCTAAAATCTCTTTATGAAAGGTCAATGTCGATTCAACTTTATTTAATATCCACCCCTTTTCTTGAATCAACCCCTCTGCCAATAGTAAAGGCCCGAGAAACCTTAATGAAAGTGCTCTAATCATTGATTTACGCTCACTGGATAAAGAATCTAAATATTTTATTTTCTCATAAACATGATTTTCTTCGTCAGAATAGAATAAACATAAAATTAAGTTTTTATCCTGCATTCAAGTTAACTTTTCTGCCAATAATTTTTTTATATATTTAACAAAAAAATTTAGACAAAAAAATGTATTTTAAAATTCAATATCAATTTTTTAATGTAATCAAAATTTGATCTAAAATCTTTCATAATTAATTATGGAAGGAATTAATTGTATTTCCCACTCATGGAAATAAAATTAGTTAATTCATTTCTACTCTGCTAAATTTACGAATATTACATTATCGCCACGTACGACAATGCTACCCAATGTTTCATGTTCTTCGCGAATATTACCTTCCTCATCTTGATATTCAAAAAGTTGGCTAGCTTCTTCCAAGAATAAGTTTAAGTGCTCATCAAACCCTGCTAAAATACCCCTCAAGAGTCTATTACGTTTAACTTTGATAAGAATTACTTTATTAATTGAGGATTTCAAATAGTCTATAGGTCTATTCGGACGTCTTTCCATAATAAAAACTCTAAAAAAATAATTTTGAAAAAAACTTTTATAACTAGAATTAAAAAAAAGCTTAATTAAAACCTTTCTAGATTAGAAACTCAATCAGATATAAAAATGTAAAATGTTCTGAATGTTTATTGATTTAAAATTCGTTAAAAATTATACTTTTAAATTACTAATATTTAGATAAATATAGAAGATAAGATGGAGAACCTAGAAAAATCTGATAAATCAATCATAGTTAAGCCAAATTTAGGGCATCCAATATTTCTAAAAATAGATCCTAAATTAAAAGAAAAACATTTCCAAACTGACATACTTATTATTAGCAACATAAGAGGTCTTGAAGATTTTAAGAAAAATTTTAAAGATAAATTAACACTAGTTCCTGTTTTAGATTATAACTGGAAATTAAAGCATCAATTTAAAGAGAAATTATTAGAACCTTTTGATTATATAAAAAAAAAGGGATTTTGGGCAAGGAGAAAAGAAAAAAAACTAAGAAAAAAGAAACTTAGAATTATCGAAGAAGAAACCGCCGAAGATAAAACCTTTTTTGATTTTAAGATTTCTGATGTTGACTATCAACTAAAGAAACTGAAAACCCATCCTTATCGGGGAAAATCAATATCGATCTTTATTACTAATATAGAAGAAGTTCCAATAACCCCGATTTCAGATATTTCTTATCTAGAAGGTCTTAGTCCACAAGAACATCTTTTAAAATATAAAATTTTTGGGAATCTTGAATACTTCTATAGAGTTTTTATAAAGTTTAAAATTAGTAAAGAAATCAAAGATTTTCTTGAAGGAAGAAATTTCGTTATGTTTGATTTGGTTTCATCTCAAAGTGGGATTAATTATCATTCAATTGTCATTTCCAAACAAGAATGGAAGAACTTCCAGTTTGTTCATGCAACAGATCTACATTTAGCCGAAAGAAACGATAGAATATATAATATTGTCAAAAAGTGGACAGAATCTTCAGTTAAAAAAAGTGTGGATGATTTTTTTAGTACTGTTGCCAAAAAACTGAAAATTAAGAAAAGGAAAAATGGTCAAGATAAGCCCTTTTCTGATATTACAGTTCCTTTAAGAAAGCGTTTAATTAATCCCAATAACCAATTTAGAAAATTTATTAAAATTATGAATAAAAAAGTATTCAAGAACGAGTTAGACTTCATAGTCTTAACTGGAGATCTTGTTGATTATACTGTATTAAGTAAGTTTTCTAAAAAGGCTAGAAAGTTAAACCAATTTAATTATGAGGAGTCGAATTGGAAAATCTTCAAGGATATTGTTATAAATCCAAAAATAAAAAAATTAACAAAGGGTATTAAAAGAGGGAAAGAATTACTCTGCCCTATATTCACAACAGTGGGAAACCATGATTATAGACCCTATCATTATGATCTAACATGGGCAGATATGTATAAAAAAATTGGTTTGAATGCAGCTGAAGCAATGGCTTTAAATGAACTTTTTTCAGCATCACCAATAACAGCAATAATGAAATCTACGTCAGCTTTAAAAGGATATCTATCTGAAATCAACCCCACTCTTGATTTTTCTTTAACTCTTGGCAAGAATAATTTTGTTTTTCTGAATTCTGGTTCAGATTCTTTTAAAAATCTCAGAGATTTAATTAGAGGTCATCCATCTGTAACAGGCTTAGTTAGTAAACAAATCAGATATCTAGAAAATCTTATAAATCACAAAATTATACAAAACACTAACACTTTTTTGTTTTTACATGGCCCTCCAATAAACACTGGTGAAGAGAAAGTAAGTATTAATATATTTGAGAAAAAAGGAAGAAGATTTGTCAAAGAAAAGATTGAAGAATTCAAAGAATCATTGCTTCAGAAACTTGGACAGCCTGCTTCCAAAGCTCGTTTAGACAAATATTTCAATGTGAAATATGGGACTGTATCCTCAAATTGGGAAAGAATTATAAAATTCTGTAAAGATCACACTACACTCGTTTTAGCAGGACATACCCATATACAACGAGAATTTCGATTAGAAGATCCTGAAACAAAAACGAGAGTGTATGATTCTCCTCCTTTTAGTTTGAAGAAAATCGAAAATCCAGCAGCAGTATTTTATGATAATTATTCAGAAATATATAGTGATGCTGAAAGTATAGAAAAGTATATCCCTTTTGTGGTTCAGACACCAGCTCTTGGATTAGGTGGTTATAAAAATCCTGAAACTGCGGGAGCCTACAGAGAAGTGATTATCAAGGAAGGTAAATTACA
>JBHLOF010000112.1:0-11875 GCA_048940805.1 Promethearchaeota archaeon | reverse complement strand
CCTTCAAGTGTAAATACTTTTAGATTGATTTTTACCAATTGTGTACGCCCTCTTGCATCGATATAATTAAATTCCTTGAAACCTCGTTGGATTCTATTACCTAATGTACCTGAAACTTGATAAGAAACAAATACTAATGAATTTTTAGGGTCTTCAGCCAGTGCTTTTAAATATTGAACAGAAGGACCACCTATGAGCATTCCACTGGTTGCTAAAATAATGCAAGGTCCACCAGTAATAATATCTTCTCTTTCTTCTTGGGCTGAGACTGTCTCGAAGTATTCGCTTAAAAAAGGATTTTTTCCTTGATGCAAAATTTTCTCTCTTAAGTCGCTACTAAGAAAGTCCGGATTTGCTGTATGGATGGCAGTTGCTTCGCTAATTAAACCGTCAATAAAAATCGGTACTTTATCAATAAAGCCTTTTGAAATATATTCTTCCAAGACTATAAGTAATTCTTGAGCACGACCTACAGCAAGAACAGGTATTAAAACCTTTCCTCCTCTTTTAAGAGTAGTGTTAAGAATTTGTTTAAATTCCTTTTCAGATTCTTGTCTACTAGCTATTCGATCTTGAGGACCTCCATAAGTTGATTCAATTAACAAGCTCTCAACTCTTGGAAATTTAACTGCTGCCTTTTCTAGTAGTCTTGTTTTTTGGAATTTAAAATCACCAGTATACACAAAATTATAGTCACCTTTACCAAAATGCAAATGTATCATTGATGAGCCTAAGATATGTCCAGAATTATGAAGAGTTAATTTGATATCTGGAGCGATATCTGTAACTTTACCCCACGAGAGGGGGATGGTATGAAGAACTGTATTTTTAACATCTCTCTTAGAATATGGTAATGGTGTACCCTCCTTTTCACATATTTGAATGAAATCTAACTGTAGCATCGTAGCTAAATTTCTTGTGGGAAGAGTACAGTACACGGGTCCACGATAACCGTATTTGTAAAGAAATGGAACAAGACCACAATGATCCAAATGTGAATGAGAAATAATTACAGCATCTAGATCTCTTATTGAAAACTCTGGTACTTCAAAAAAAGGAAATTTATCTTCAGGATTTCCAACATTCAATCCTACATCTAACAATACACTACTGTCTCTCGTTTGCATTAATACACAAGATCTTCCTACTTCTCGAAATCCCCCCAATGCAGTTAATCTTATGTTTAAGTTATTAAATAATGCTGGACGATGGATTCTTCTACCTATCTGTAATAAAATATCTTTTTGTGTTTGCCTCTCTTTTTTAAGCATTCCTCTGATTAACTGAATTGTTTTTGATGTTAATGGGGGAGTTCTAATTGTCTTAGGTTGCCAATAAGTATTAGCTCTAATATCTTTTAAGTTTACCCCTTTTTTGCCAATAACCAGTCCTGGTTTACCCGATTCAATGATAACTTCACCCCTGGTATGGTCGAAGTCGATAGCAGAAATCTCTGCGTCATTGTTAACTAAATTTCTTATGTAATCTTCAGTTTCATCCGGATCTTTTCGTTGATCTACATTCCATCTGAAAACAACTCGTTTTCGCATGGTTTTTGCGAGATCTTTGAGTACTGTAGAACTTTCAACAGATTCAACGTCTGCGTTTTCTGAATAAACAGCAATCTCAGGTCCTTCAAATTCAATTCTATTGACTTTTATCTCAGGTGGAAGATTTTGAACTATTTCTTCTTTAATTCTTTGTAATTCTCCTTCAAAACTCATAATTCTTCATTTTTTATTTGCTTTCTTTTCTAATTTTATTAAAATAAATTATTTCTATAATGATTGATTTAAACCCTGTCTAATAGTCTTTTTACTTATATTTGCGATTTTATATATATTGAATTAGTAATATGATATGTTCAGAATTTCATTTATACATGTTTATGTCTTGACATTTAATAAATACCGTTTTTTAAACAAATAGTAAAGTTTTCTCTTATAATACCATTAGCATAGAAGAGAATAGTTTTTAGAATGAAATATTTCTAAATTTCTAAGATAAATATAATTTAATCACATAAAAACATTATGATTATCATTTTTACAAATATTTTATAAATTTACAGCTAGTTTCTATCATTTGAAATATTCCAATTTAGATAAATTTTTTTGAAGATATTAATTTACGACAATCATGCGGATAGTTAAAGTTGGGGCAATTGCAAGTGGGTCAGGAAGCAATTTTGAAGCAATTGTAGAAGCATGTGAAAAGGGAATTTTAAAAGAAAAAGCAACAGTAGAAGTATTAATTTGCAATAAGCCAGGAGCATATTGTATGGAGCGTGCCAAAAACCATGATGTTCCAAGTGTACTAATAGAATCAGACAAACATCAAGGCACTCGTGAAGAATTCGATAAAAAGATGATAGCTGTTTTAGATCAGTATAATTGTGAGTTGATTGTATTAGTGGGGTATATGAGGTTTGTAAGTAGCCTATTCATTGATCATTTTAAAGGAAATGTAATGAACATACATCCTGCTCTTTTACCTAGTTTTAAAGGTATGCATGCACATGAAGATGCATTAGCGTATGGAGTTAAGGTTTCTGGAGTCACGGTCCATTTTGTTGACATTCATGAAGATCATGGACCTATTATCATACAACATGCAGTACCTGTATATGATACAGATACAAAAGACACTCTAGGGCCTAGAATTCTTGAATGGGAACACAAGGTGTTTCCTAAGGCAATCGAATTATTCTGTGATAGTAGATTACATGTTGATGGGAGAATAGTTCGAATTGATGGAGTGGGTAACTTGTAATATATATTTATTTTCTAAGGGAAATGATTTTTAATCATATGATAACTCTGACCCATCTGAAATCGAGTTTTTAACATCGATGAATGTAGAAGATCTTGAGTAATGAAAAATCATTTCCCTCCATTTTTTCGAGAGTTGTCAGTAATAATTAAATACTAAAGTTTTAATCTAAGAGATAATAATCCTAAATATCCTTTAAGATCACTTTTTCACAAGACAATGCCTCGTAGGAAAGAAATAACAGAAATATTAAACTTGATGGAAAAAACACAGAATATTAGGAATTTCGGACTTGTTGGACACATAGATCATGGAAAGACTACTCTTTCCGATTCTTTATTAAGTGAGGCAGGATTTCTTTCCCCGGATTTAGCTGGTGAAGCTCGAGCGTTAGATTTTCTCGAGGAAGAACAACAACGAGGTATTACTATGAAATCTGCTAATATCTCATTATTTTACGAAAAATCACTGGAAGACCACGAACCATTTCTTATTAACTTAGTTGATACTCCCGGTCATTTAGATTTTAGTGGAAAGGTCACTCGTGCTCTGCGCCTTATTGATGGAGTGGTTGTGGTTGTTGATGCTGTTGAGGAAATAATAACACAATCAGAAACAGTAATAAAACAGGCATTACAAGAAGGCGTTAAACCAGTACTTTTTATCAATAAAGTGGATCGCTTAATCAGAGAATTAAAACTTTCTGATGAAGAGATTAGGAAGAAGTATGTGAGGATTATTAAATCATTTAACACGCTTATTGAAAGATATGCAGATTCTTCACTAAAAAATGAATGGAAAGTGTCTCCACAATCGGGAAATGTAGCATTTGGATCAGCACTTCATAAATGGGGTTTTACTCTCAATATTCTAAAAAATAATACTCTAAATTTTCAAGATATTAGAAAAAGGTATCAAAAAGAGACATATACTAAGGAGAGTTATGCAGACTTAGCTATATATTTCCCAATACATCAAGCTATTTTAGAAATGGTCGTTAATCATTTACCAAGTCCTATTGAAGCCCAGAAATATAGAATCGGTAAAATCTGGGATGGTGATTTGGATTCTGAATTAGGAAAAGCAATGATTAATTGTGATCCTAATGGACCTTTAATAATTTGCCTAAGTAAAGTCCAAGCAGATAAACACGGTTTAATTGCCACGGGAAGAATATTCAGTGGTAACTGCTCAAAAAAAAGAGAAATTTTTCTTTTAAATGAAAACTATTATGATAATATTCAAAGAATTGCAATATTCATGGGTCAAAGAAGGGAACAAGTAGAAAAAATTCCAGTTGGGAATATTGTGGCGATAGAAGGTTTAAAGAATATAAAAAGTGGTGATACAATTGTTGATGGAGACCATATTAACGAGATGGCTCCGTTCGAAAGTGTAAAATACGTGACTACTCCTGTTGTTACTATTTCTATTGAACCAGAATATCTGCGAGATCTTGACAAAATGAAAGAATTGATTGAAAACCTGCTAATTGAGGATCCTAACTTAAAATTTGAAATTAATGAAGAAAATGGTGAATTTTTACTATCAGGAATGGGACCGCTGCATCTGGAAGTTACTGCCAATGAGATAGGAAAAAGGGGTGTAAATGTATCAATTTCAGAACCAAGGGCAGTTTTTAAAGAATCCTGTCGCTATGCTTCATCGTCGTTAAAACAGAAATCGCCGAATGAGAAAAACTCATTGAATCTAAAACTTGAAAGATTAGATGAAAAAACAGTGAAATTCTTTCGAAATATTGATTATCATACAATTAAACCATTTGAGGTTTTAAAGAAGGTTTTATTAGAAGATACGAATTTAACTGAAGAAGAAGTTGAGAATTTTTGGCTATGTGATGAAGATCAGAATGTTATAATATATAATGGTAAAAAAGGATTAGAAAAAACATTTAAAAAGGTAATTATTGACACAATCGAAAGAATCCGATTACGAGGTCCACTTTGCGGTGAAAAATTAACAGAATTAAAGATAACACTAGAGGAAATTATAATAGATACGGATTTGCAGGAAGAAACTCTTACTGAATTGTCCACAATGCTTTATAATTTAATAAAAAAAGGTTTAGATGAAGCACAATTAGTTCTTCTTGAACCTATTTATCATACAATAATTCAATTACCCCCCGATCATATTAAACATACACTTTCGCTCCTTTCAAAATATTCGGCTAAAATCAAGAATATAAACCAGGATAATGAGTATCAAGCGGTAATAGAAATCTTATTATCAGTTAGAAATTCTCTAAATTTTGCTGAAGATATTCGAAACCTATCTTCGGGAAGAGCTTTTTGGCAGAATGAATTCTATGCCTTTATGGAAGTTCCTAAACATGAGTCTCAAAAAATAATTCAGGATTTACGTTTTACTAAAGGAATTTCATGGTAAAAAGTTCTCTTTTCTTTTTTATTTACTTAAAAAATTTATGATTTCTTGATATATCTCATGATTTGGGAGAATTTGATGGACATAACCTTTTTCTGCGGCAAATTTTGGCATAGCATATAAAATGCTTGTTTCTTCTGATTCCGCAATCGTATGTCCACCTAATTTTTTGATAGCTCCTAATCCTTCAACTCCATCTGATCCCATACCAGTTAAAATTATTCCCATAGCTCGTTTTCTATATATTCTAGCTGCCGAGAAAAATAGCAGATCTATTGAAGGCATACAAAAATTAACTGGTTTACCCTTATAAATTTTGATATACGGCCTTTTGTTCGCTATATCAATTACCATGTGGTTATCACCAGGTGCGATATAACAAATTCCAGGTAGGAGAGATTCTCCATTTTCAGCAATTTTTATCCTTAAATTACATTCTATATCTAAATTATCCACAAATGCTTCTGTAAAATGTGAAGAAAGATGTTGAACTATTAAAATAGGGGCACTTAAATTTGCTGGTAATTCCTTTAATATTGTCGTTATAGTTCTGGGACCACCTACACTAGCTCCGATCACAATTACATTGGAATCTATTAAAATATCCCTAACAGGAGTTAAGTTTGGAGCAACAGTAGTATCAGATCTTGTAATCGGTTTTTGAAGATTGATTTTTGTGGATATTTTTGGTTTTACTATTTTATCTTCTAACGTATCTAGATCTTTAGCCTTCCTTTCTTTGATAAATTGAGTTTGCTTACTAGGTTCTATTTTAGTTTTACCAATATCTATAATTAGAGGATTTACTTCCTTTTGACTTTCTTGAATTGGTTGTAATCTGTTTAAATACAAGCCAAAATCAAATATTTCATCAATAATTTCTTGACGAAGTGGTACATTCTGTCTAATCGATTCTCCTTCTTTTCGAAAAAGCTTCTTGATTTGAGATTGAGAAGCAAGAAGGACTTTAGCAAGTAATTCTTCGCGAAATCTCGGTAATTCCTTTGCCCCTATTCCTCCAGGTTTTATGATATAATCAAATGCACCCATCAAGAGTGCTTGGATGGAAGAATCTAGATTTTTAGGGCTGATTGCAGAGAGTATGACTGTTGGTGTAGGAATTTCTTCCATAATTAGCTTGAATGCCTCAAGGCCATTCATTTTTGGCATAACTAAATCCAGCACTAATACATCTGGATGGATTTTCTTAGTTAAAGCAACTGCTTCTTCCCCATTTTTAGCAAATTCTAAAACATTTATCAATTCGTGATCTTTAAGTATATCAGCAATGCTTTTCCTCAAATATGCAGAATCATCGGCTACAAGGACGTTAATTGACACTAAAATCTCTCTTCAATTTTTAAGTTTGATTTTATAAATAGTAGTGTTATGAAATTTATACTTTATTTTATAGTTAACAAAGGTTTGAAATTAAATAATTGAATATTTCATCAATTCCTTCCCCAGTTAGAGCAGAAGTTTCAAAAAAAGGGAAATTATATTGCTCTGCTAAAATTTGAGCTTTATTTCTTATCTCTTCACGATTGTCTGCTAGATCGAGCTTATTACCTATGAGAATAATTGGAACTGATTTGTCATTAATGAATTGATAAGTTTCTTCGATCCAATCAATAATGTTGTTAAGTGTTTCTATTCTAGAATAGTCAAACAAGATAATAACTGCATTAGAATAGTTATAATAAAACTTTCTGATTTTGGCAAAGCTTTTTATTCCTCCCAAATCAAGAAGATATAAGTGTAAACTATAATTTTTTGAAATACGTAATTCCTTTTCGATGATGGAAATGCCAATCGTGGGTTTGTATTCTCGATTAAAAGTCCCCATGTTATACATTTGCACTAAAGCACTTTTCCCCGCTGATTCTGGTCCTGCAATTACAATTTTGTTTAAGTTATCATTACTTTTCAGATTCCCATTAGAATTAAAAATCAGTTGTCCATTTTTGTTCAATTTCGGAATTTTAGTCACAGGTTCTTGATTATTTAGAATAAATGATATTTTTTCTGCTATTAAATAAGCATAAGGAATAATTTTATCAATATTTGAGTAAGGATCTCCAACTAAAACGAATATTGCGGGAACAATTTTACTTAACTCAACATAAAATAATTGAAATTCGTTAGTACTAAAAGTTCCACAACCAAATGATGTTTCGGTATATTTTCTAATTCTGTTGATGGTTTGATCCAATAATGACATGATAGCGCCAATTATTTCCTCGTTGAATCCTTTGATTGATTGTTTGGCAATAATCAATCCATCTAAATCTAAAATTAATGCGGATAATAACCCTCGTGTCTCGGTTATTAAATCAGAAAGCAATTCCTCTAATAAAATTAATTTTGACATTTTTCTTATAAATTTGTATCGTATTTTATGTTTAAAATTTTGAATAAATTCTGTAAAACATTCAAACTAGGAACAAAACAGATTATACAATCCATTTTATAATCTTTCACGCCTAACTCAGTTTTGATTAAAACCAAGTAATTTGATATCTGCGAATGTTTAGCAACAAGTTCATTAAACACTGCATTCAACGTATCAAGTGCCACTGCGGGAACATTGGGAACCAGTTTAATTGACAAGAAGTCTGCTAAAGCATTCGCATAATGCCCTGACAATATGTTACCTATTTCAACTATAATGCTTAACGATAATTCATCTAAATCATTTTTAGTATTTATTTTGTCAACTACTAATTTTGAATTCTCGTTCAGTAAATTTATTAAATTGATAATTGACTCCTTTGAAAATACTTGTATAATAGATAAATCCGAATTTTGATGAAATCCAGAATAAATTCCAAAAATTTCAGAATTTGGATTGTCAAAAATTTCTACAGTCCTCCAAAATGGGATAATCTCCGCCGAGGTTAATGAAACATCGATTTCTCTATTAAGCATATTTGACAAGGCTGTTATAGCATGCCCAGATCCGATGTTACCAATCTCTTTTAAAAGATCTAATTGCTTTGAAGTCAATTGAAAACATGCAGATATTTTATTAATTTCATTCATTTTGTATCCTTACTTCTTTTTTTATTTCAATATATTCTATTAAAATCTGTTTCTTCAGTTGTTCTAACATAAAGGGAAAAATGTTTGGTGTCGAAAATCACATTTCTTCCAATTGATCCCCCAAGATCTTCAGAGACAATTTGGATATGAAATTTGTGTAATGCTTTTTTAACAGCAAGAATGTTATCAGATCCCATATCATTGTTTTCAAGATCAAAAATTCTAGAACCACCAACGATCATTGCCCTAATATTATCTCTGGTAGCTCCATGGTTTAAAAGCGTTTCAAATAGGGATTTTACAGATGTGTCTGCATATTTATGGGGATAAATCATTAGTTTTTCATCAACATTTACTTTTGGAAGTAAAATATGAGACATTGTGCTAATTTTTTTAATATCATCGAAGAGAATAAGGGCAATGCATGATCCTAACCCATATATCGCAAAATTTGAACTATTATTTGTATAAGGGAATGTGCTGTTAGAAAGTGCGTAATGTCCAATTGGAACAAATAAAATACCATGATTTTCGGTATCTTTAACTTGATCAATTGGTTCTATTTTACTCACCATTATATCATAAATTGTAGACTTGAATATTGGTTAGTTAAATTTTTTTGCATATGTAATCATATATTTTGGGATCTCATAGTTTGGGAGGACCATTTTAGCAGCTCCAATCTTAACTGCTGCTTTAGGCATTCCATATATTATTGAAGTTTCTTCTGACTCTGCAATCGTCTTTCCACCATTATTTTTAATAGCTTCTAATCCGCGTGCACCATCATCTCCTAATCCTGTTAGAATAATTCCTAAGGTATGGTTCTTATATACTTCAGCTGCTGAGAAAAATAATACATCGATAGAGGGCTTACAAAAATTAACAGGCTCATCATCAAATATTTTTATGTAGGTTTTACCATTTTTTGCAGTTATTTTCATATGTTTTCCACCTGGACTTAGGTAAACATAACCCGGTAGTATTTTTTCTCCATTCACTGGAATTTTAACTTTGATCTTACATACCTGATCTAATGATTTTGACAACTGGGTCATAAAATAAGAATCGAGATGTTGTACAATCAAAATAGGGATATCAAAATCTTGAGGTATCTTTTTTAGAATAAATTTTAAAGTTCTTGGTCCACCTGTGCTAGTACCTATTACTATTAGAGTTGTTTTTGGTTGCACATGAGGTGCTTTTTTTGAGATTATTGATATTGGTTCTATAGGTTGTACAAGTTGGGTGATTGATTCTAATTTGGTAAACGATTGTTTGTTTATTTTTTTAGTGATTGATTGTTTTAGTAAATCATTTCGTTTTTCATAATTTCTTTTAATTCTTGCAGCATATAAAACACTCGAGATTAATTTTTCTTGAACCTTAGGAAATTCATCTTTCCATAATCCTTTTGGTTTTATGATAAAGTCTAATGCTCCCAAAAGGAGAGCTTGAACTGACGCATCTAAATTTTCAGGACTAGTAGTTGAAAATATAATCGTTGGGATGGGATAATGCTCAGAAAGGAATTTAAAGGCAGTTAGTCCATCAACTTCAGGCATTATTAAATCTAATATTAATACATCGGGATTAAGTTCTTCAATTTTCTGAATTGCTTCTCTTCCATTTCGAGCAACCTCAACATAAGTAATTTCTTTATGTGAAATTAACATTTCGGAAACAATTTTCCTTTGATATGCCGAATCTTCTGCTAGTAATACCTTGATTGTCATAATTATTTTCAATTATTTTTCATATATATTTGATTCAAAGAGTCCACTAGCTTTAAATTACTCTGTAAACTAAGAATTGACTCTGTTTTCCCTAAAAATACTAATCCTCCTAAATTAAAACGATTTTCAAGAAGTCTTCTCTGATAATAATCTAGCTCTTTTCCCGTCGTTTTTCTCAAAAAACGAATAAATAAATTATAATTGTCCTCATCAAATTTAATAGCCTTAATTCGTATCACATGTAAACACGTTATTTTTCTAATATTTTTTCAATTTCCGCAAAACGTTCGTTGATGCGATTCATTGAATACTTGACATGCATCTGAATTTCTTTGATTTCGGAGAAAAGTTTCTTCATATGAGATCGTTCAGATTTTGTCAAATAGAATTTATTGTCTTGAGTTAATCCTTGAATTGATTCCATTGTAGGTTTTTGTAGAGAGGAATAGTTGTCGATAATTATGCTACTACCAGTGCGTTGTCTGGATTGTCCAGGATAAGTCAGATCCGCTAAGTTATTATTAATTTCTTTTATAATAATATGAAAGTCTGTGGGTTCAATACCCTGCTTTATCACTTCATATTTAAAATTGTAAAACTTCTTTCTGGTTTTCAATTTACCTGCCCAATTCGCAGCCATATACCTATGGAATAATCTGGAATGGCTACCAGCCCAGATCCAAATTAATTTTAGCTCTTTATCTACAATTAAATAAACGCCAGATGGATCAAACATCCTTTTCGGTCTGAGTTTGATTGTTTCGCCTTCAACTTTATATATATAATCGTAATAGCTGCTTTCTATCATTTTTCTAGTGCGTCCGTCTTGTTGTATATTTAAACTAAAATTGATATTATTTGGAAATCGGCTAAAATAAAAAAAATAATAATTGGGATTACTGGAGAATTCTATGAGTAGAACCTTAGAAGCGCATCAAGTAATTCTTGTAGGGTTTCTAAGCTTGGAATAAACAAGAAAGTCCCCGTAATTTTAAAGTCAGTTACGATTACACTTGTAGTTATGACCAATGATAATTTCCTCAATAATCCAATTTCTTCTTTTAAAATCTTAAATAACTTTTGCCCGGTGTCTACAGACATATCTGGAGGTTCGGTCATTAACCTTAAGCCCAGTAGATCTCCTATAGCACTTACATAGTGACTTCCAAGGATATGCCCTAGCTCTGAAAGAGCGCTTTTATAGAGTTCTGGAAAATCAGATGCTTCGTTTATCTTCTTCCTCAGATCTATTTGCTTTTTATCCGGATCATCTACGATTATTGAAGTTATATCCACAGCATCTTTCATGTTAAATAAGGTTAAAACAGTAGCTCTTGTTTTTCCAACCACATTGCTCCAAGCAACTAATAGCTTCTCATTTTTACTGCTTATTCTATTAGCATAATCATCTAATTCCACCATTTCAACAGAAGGAATATTGATATCGACTCTTTTATTGATCATTTGAGCCAACGCATTTGCAGCATTCCCTGCACCAATATTTCCTACTTCTTGAAGTGCATCTCTTTGAATTTCAGTGAGTTTGAGTGTTGACGGATCAATCGATTTAGACCGTTTTTTTGGTTCTGCTGGTTTTACTGAAATTTCATGCTGAATTTTAAGCTTTTGAAAAATAGTCTTCAGCGTTTCAATGTCGGGAATAAAGAAGAATGTTCCTTTTAAACTTAATTCAGCCACTTGTATAGATGTTTGAATCATTATGAAAAAATCAGCGATTGATTCAAATTCCTTTGAAAGAAATTTTCCAATCTCTCCTGCATTACTCATTGTGAACTCCGGAATATCAATCATGAGTTTAATACCTAATAGATCTGCTAAGGCTGAAGCATAATGTCCTGCCATAATATTACCCATCTCCGTAATTGTGGAAATCGCATAATCATCGAGATCCTTTTTAT
>JBHLOF010000018.1:0-48431 GCA_048940805.1 Promethearchaeota archaeon | reverse complement strand
ACGGTGAATACGTCTCTGCTCCTTGCACACACCGCCCGTCGCTCCATCCGAGTGTGCTAAAAATGAGGTTTGGTCAGAATGGTCATATCGAGTTTCTAGTATGCGAGGAGGGAGAAGTCGTAACAAGGTAGCCGTAGGGGAACCTGCGGCTGGATCACCTCCTAACTTTTTACACTTGAAAAAAGGTATATTTTAACAGAAGGTTCTTAATAAACTCTCTTCTCTTATTTTTTAAATACGGGCCTGTAGATCAGTGGAAGATCATTACCTTGCACTTTGCAAGTTAATCTTAAGCTTGACTTGCATTCAAGAGGTCACGGGTTCAATTCCCGTCAGGTCCACTCAAATTGTAGTAAAATAAGTCACGCTTGAAAATAAGAAATTTTATAATTTTCCATTAAATATTCATAATTAACATGGGATACAATTATTTATTTCTATTAATGGTCTTTTTTATCTTTCAGACTCCAAATGATTTGGAAGTATTTAATTTTATTTTAGTAACCTTTGGGATCATATTACTAATTATAATTTTGATTTATATACTCTTAACTTCGAGACAAGAAAAGTAAAAATGCTTATTTCTTGGATGAGACAACAATTTTTATAACATCTTTATTTTGTAATTCGTAGTTTTCTCCTAAACGCTTTTTAGATTTAGCATCAATTCCAAACATGAAATTTTTTGCAAGATCACTATGTATCTTATCCCTCACAAAATCTCTTAGCTTGGTACCTTTTTTAATGAGAAATGCATCGGGTAGGATATTTTCCTTATTATCTGAATATGTATTAGCATCTGATACTGGATAAACACAAATTTGGTTTGCTATATTATTCGAAGCATAATTCAAAACCTGTTGAACCCCAGTACCATTAAAAGGGACTAATATTACCTTTTTAATTTTTTCTAATGCTTCCAATTCATTATCCGTTAATCTTTCTTTGTTAATTATCGTAAAATCATTAGATCCAGGTAAATATTTTATAACCTTTTTCTCGTGATATTCTCTCAATAGATGTTCAGCTAAAGCACTACAAGGTATAATTGGTCCATCATATCGCTTTTTTAATTCTTTAAAATTTATTTCTCCTGTTTTTTTATCTATCTTATTAGCTACGATTAAGGTGGGCTTAGCAACTTTTCTTAAGGTTTCCGAAAAAAGCAATAAATCCTGTTCCGTCCAGATAGATGGGCTTTTCTCTTCAAGTTTGGAATCTTTCAATGAGTGGATTATGTGGTTTTTAGTAATTTTCATTCCTGAAAGACGTTCAAATAAACCTTCTACTACTTTTCTCCTTTCAGTCACCATAATCTTAGTAAATTTGTTCCAATCCTCTCTTTCAATAATTTTTTTAAACCATAAATTTATTTCGGTATCTAGGAATAAAATATCCTCTAATGGATCATTTATACCCATTGAAACGATATTACCTGATTTATCAAGAGAACCTGAAATATCTATAATATGTAAAAGCACGTCAGCTTGAATTAAATCATTTAAGAATTTATTCCCTAATCCCTTGCCTTTATGAGCATCAGGAACTAACCCCGCAACATCTAACATGTTAATAGGAATGAAGCGGAAACCATCTATGCAAGTAGAATTTTTAGGATTATCTTCAACATTTAATTCTTTACAAACACAATTTGTCTTTACATAAGCAACTCCTCGGTTGGGATCAATTGTAGTAAATGGTAATTCACTAACTTTTGCATTTGTTAAGCAAGAGGCATTTAAGAATGTAGTTTTTCCACTACTTGGTTTTCCTATTATTCCTAAAGTGAAGGTCATATGTATATTGAATTTCAATTGTATATAATTTATTCCTTTTCTTTTTGCATCAGGTCTAACTTTATAATATAATTTTTTAGGTTTTCAAAAGATTTTTCCTCTACATATGGTTCCCAAAAATTCGTGTCAAGTATATTAGATACGCTTGAGTTACTTGAATCATCTATATTATTTTTTATTACATTCCCTAGGGAGTTTTTCTGATTTTTCCTGTTAACTATATTTATCTTTCTTAAAAGGTTACATAATAAGGATTTATAAAGTTTTGAATCCAATTTATGTTCAAGTAGTATACTTCCTTTTAGTTTTTCTAGGATTTGATTATTGTTTCTCTGGATTTCCTTAAAACTTAATGCTTCACCCTTTATCAGTGGAACACTTAAAAGAAATGGTTCTTTAACTGAATTTACCCTTATAATACATTGACCCTCTTCTAAAATAGATAAATAATTCCTCTTTTCGTTGTCAAGATTTAACAATTCACACATTACATCTTTTTCTAAATGGTTTTTGAAGGTTATCACAATTCCATTATTGGCGAGAATCTCTTTGCTTATATCTGGACGAGTTGCTAAAGTGACAAGACATTCTCCTGTACCTCTTTGCAAGAGAGCGATGTCTTCCAAATAAGATGTGATTTTATTCTTATTTAATAAACCTTGAGGAGCAAAATACTGAGCATCTTCTATAATTGTAAGATGTTTAATTCCATTAAAATCATTGGCTCCTTTTGATAAATTTTCATCCCATAAATATTTTAAAATCATATTCAGAAAGAATAACGCATCCTCTTTTTCACCACCTAACCGAATGATGGAGCTTAAATCTAAAAGAATGTTCTGCTTAAACAAATCTCGGATATCTATACAATCCTTATTTTCGAATAATACTTTCAGGGGCCCTATAGAATATCTTCTGATTCGATTTTTAATGCTTATTAAGGTTTGATTAAGCATTGGAATAGAATTTTTGTTTTCTTTAAGATAGATTTCACAGTAATGTTCAAATCCTTTCCAATTCTGACTTGCTTCACTTTGACATACTTTAGTTAATATTTCAACTAAAACCTTTTCCATTTGAGGTGAAAATTCTGAGTTTTCATCAATGAATTTCCCGCTCTTTAATATATCAAATAATCGTTCAGCATGAATTAAGGGATTTACTTCTCCAGGATTAAAAATATTAATAGAAAAATTTTCACCGGGCCAATAGATCAGTGTATCCTCTATTCTTTTTTGTAAAAAATGGTATTCTCCTTTAAATTCTACAAGAAAAAAGGGAATTTTTAAAATTTTTGAAAAGTTAATTAAAAAATTCATGAGAAAGTTGCTTTTTCCCGTCCCCGTTGCTCCACAAATGAACATATGCTTTTCAAGATCCTTTACAGAAAGGTAGAACTTGTGTTTTTTCATTTTTCCCTTTAAAATCCTTCCAATTAAAATTTCGCCCATTTTCGAAATTAAACGTGAAGGTTTATCTAAGTTAACTATACTCTCATCAACTTGAAAATATACTAAAAGATTTAGTATTAGAGATGAAAAATAAAGAATAACTGATAAATTATACATAATCGTAGGTAGAAATACTCCATAATTCATTCCCAAAAACAAACTTGAATCGGTTTGGATGAAATAAGGTAAATTAAAACAAAGAAATACTGTTGAGCTTAATAATGCAATGATACGTAATATCTTAGTAAGGTTGAAACATCCATTGGATTCACGGCTTAATTTATGGAAAATACTGATGATTAGACTCAATAAAGTGAGGCATAGAAATATTATGAATGTTATCATAAAAATGATAGCTTTATCTTTTCATTATCTTGTAGTTTTATAAACCTCAAGAATTTCTTTTAGATCTAGCATCAATCAAGAAATTTTTTCAATTTTCGATCTATAAAGATAGACTTTAAATATCAAAAATATGGATATTTCGTAAACTTTTTTAATTTTATGACTTAGAGATCTATATAAATAAAAGTAAAAAACTTAAAAATCAAAAAGTGAAAAATAAATGGCACAATTATCTGGTGTCCCGATCCTCATATTAAAAGAGGGGACAGAGAGGAAACAAGGAAAAGATGCTCAAAAAAACAATATTGCTGCTGCAAAGGCAGTCGCTGAAGCCGTCAGAACTACCCTTGGACCAAAAGGTATGGATAAAATGTTGGTCGATTCTTTGGGAGATGTTACGATAACCAATGATGGGGCTACCATATTGGATACTATTGATGTAGAGCATCCCGCAGCTAAAATGATAGTGGAGGTTGCAAAAACCCAAGATGAGAAAGTTGGCGATGGAACTACAACTAGTGTGATTATCTCAGGAGAGCTATTGAACCTTGCTCAAGAGTTAATGGAGCAATCGGTTCATCCCACAATCATATGGCGGGGATATAGAAAAGCTTTATTAAAGAGTAAGGAAATATTAAAAGATCTTGCAAAAAAGATTGAAATAGACGATAAAGACGTATTAATGAAAGTTGCAGAGACATCCATGAATAGTAAGTTAATAACTGGTGTAAAAAGCCATTTTGCAGAGATAGCCGTAAAAGCTGTAAGTCAAATAAAAGAAGAACGTGGTAAAAATATAATCATTGATCTAGATCAAATACAGGTTATTAAAAAAGAAGGAAAAAGTTTATTAGATACTACAATTATCAATGGGATTATAGTTGATAAAGAAATTGTTCATCCAATGATGCCAAAGCTGATTAAAAATGCAAAAATCGCATTGATTAATTCTTCACTAGAAGTAGAAAAAACAGAATTTGATGCTGAAATACGTGTGCAAACCCCAGACCAAATCAATAAATTTCTTGAAGAAGAAGCAAATATGCTAAAGAATAAAGTTTTAAAATTCAAAGAACTTGGTGTTAATGTAGTATTTTGCCAAAAAGGGGTTGATGATAAAGCACAAAATTTTCTTGCAAAAGAAGATATAATAACTGTTCGGAGAGTGAAAAGGTCTGATATGGAGAAGCTGGCAAGGGCGACTAATGCAAAAATAGTTAATAACATTTTTGAAATATCTCCAGATGATATAGGAAATGCAGGGAAAGTCGAAGAGAAAAAGATTGGAGATGACAACATGATCTTTGTATCAGAATGTGCTGATCCAAAAGCAGTAAGTATATTAATTAGAGCAGGTATCGAACATGTAGTTGACGAAGCAGAAAGGATGCTTCAAGATGCTCTATCTGTTGTTAAAGCTGCAATAGAACTTCCTTATATTCTACCTGGTGGTGGTGCATCTGAAATTGAATTAGCAAAAAGATTGAGAACTTTTGCAAGATCAATCGGGGGTAGAGAACAGTTGGCTATTGAAATCTATGCAACCTCTTTGGAAATTATTCCTAAAACTTTGGTTGAGAATGCTGGTTACAATCCCGTAGATTTAATAGTTGAACTCAGATCGAAACATGAAGCAGAAGATGGGCAATCTAACGGAATAAATATCGACACAGGAAAACCAGACGATATGATAAAACTTGGAGTTCTTGAACCACTATCAATTTTGACACAAGCAATTCAGTCTGCTACTGAAGTGTCGTCAATGATTCTTAAAATCGATGATGTAATAGCCGCCTCCACTTTATCGAAAGGTGGTATGGATTAACCCTTTTTTTTATTTCTTTAAATTTTTCTAAAATTTATTTAGCTCTTTAAATTGAATTCCCCAAGGAAATTTTGATAAGATTAAATCACCATATTTTTTAAAATCTGTAATATATAACGCTGCAGCCAAGGCTTCAACAGAGCTTAATTTCTCCCATTTTCCATAATTTACTGGATTTGCTGCAATTAATGGTGGTAATTTACGGGTATTGCTATATTCTAATTGGTTCAACTTTAATAGCTTTTTCCATGAACAGTCAATTACTACTAAGCCATACCTTTTAACTAGATCTCTATCTTTAGTGGAAATGGTTTCTTTAGCAATAGGATTTAGAATTACTGAATTACTTAAGGTTCCCTTAATCTCCTTTATTATTTTTATAAGGTTATTATGATACAATTTGAGTGCCGTGCATTTTTTTGGATCACACTCATTGTAATGAATGCAATATAACTTCGGTGAAGACCAATTTGAAGATGATCTACTCATAATTAGATGTAAAAGATGAAATTTTTGTTATTAATAGGAAGTTAAAACAATTCATTAATCTCCAATTATTCGTATTTAGAACTGGTAAGAACACTAATGGATTTGATAAAACTTTCTGTTGCCCTGTCACTACCTAATATTTGCATCATTGAATAAATTATATTTCTTGATTCACAAATGACAGGTATACCCCCATACGTCAAAGAAAACAAACCAATAAAGGATATATCCTCACTATTTGATGAATCTTCTGTCTTAGAATATTTCAATGTTCCAGCAGGACAGGCAACAAGTCCATAGAAATTTTCGGAGTCACTCCCTGATATTGCAACATAACATAATAAATTTCCAATTGAACTTCCCTCGGATTCTTCGTCCATTTTTTGAAAAGCAACGTGAGCATTTGCTGAAAAAGCTTCAATTGAGATGGGTAAATTTTGACCACTAATCTCCCTTGCATCTAAAGTCAGACCTGATTCACCTACTAATCCATACCTTATGAAAATAGGATTCTGTAGAGAATCTAAGATTTTACTAATTGCTGTAAGCAAATTCATTGAGTCAAAATCCTCTTGAGTATAAGAAACAAATGGCACATCTGATCCCATTCCGAAAAGATACATGGCACTTCTAACTTTATCACAGAAACTCTCGATCTCTGACTCGGTTTCATCTCCATTTCCAAAGAATTCTCCCAATTTTTGTTTTAGGTAATACATGGATCCTGCTAAACTATCCGCATCTAACGGCCAATCTTTATGATAATCATGAACAATAGTTAAGAGTGTTTCATTAATTCTAATTGTAATTAGACAGACCCTATCAAAATACGAAAAAGAAATAACTTGCTCCTTAATATTCAGATCTTCCCAATTCTCTTCGCTTGCCGTAAAAGCTGCTGATGCGAGACTAGTAATCTGATTTGGGTTTAGATCAATTTCACTTTTTCTACCAATTTTTGCAATAGAAAGTCCATTTTGATCACATAAAAGCACCAAGATTGTACCTTCCGAGGCACGTAAAATAGATGTTAAATGTTTTATTAAAGAATCTCTTACACTCATTAAAGACACCTAATTTTTTTGTTCCCTTCTATTGCTTAAATATTAATTCTTAAATATTTATATATTGACATCAAAAAATATACAAAACAATAGTCATAATAAAGTCTATTATTAAAGGAAAAGAAGTTCAGTTTTAAAAATTTAATTTATAGCAATCATAGCAAAAAAAGAAAAAAATATTGGGAGCTTACATTTCTTTGCAAAATCTATAAGCACCACCAAATTACGGAACTATTCCTTCAGTATGAGGCATCTTTTTCAACCTACCATGAAAGACTTAAGCAATTTGAAATTCACAACAGCTGCTTAATCAATTATATTATTGAAAAAATTATTTAAACTACATAGAAAAAAAATTAAACTAGATCCGATGGGAGTATTGGTTTTCTAAGTAATTCTTCAAATTTCTGAAAATGGGGAAATTCACCATACTTATCCCTTATTAACTTACTCCCTGTATAATATGAGAGAGGTGTTAGTGATAATACAGGGTCATCAAACATTTTCATTCGATTCTTAATGTCCTTTTCGCTATAGATTTCAAAAGCATTTACATATCGAAACAAATTCTCCTTACTCCATCTCTCTATATTAGCGTAATATCCAATGTTAAAAGTAAAATAATTTAATCTTCTTCTTATGCTATTTTGATAAGTAAGTTTATCTAGAGAATCCTCTTGTAATTTATTTGGGCAGAATTCATTAAAACTAATTTCTGCTTGCTCCCGATAATTAAAAATTACATTAATGGCAAGCTCTGCAATCCCCTCACTTATTATTAATTTTGGGGAATTTAGAAGTAAAATTGAATGCTCAAAATGAGAAAATTCCTTATATAATCGTTCTTTTAGGACAAATTCCGTATGATGACCAGGATAGCCCTCGTGAGCGGAAGCCGTTAAAAAGGATGTCCAATACATATTAAAATTTGGATTTACTTCAAATCTAGAGCAATTATTTCCTACATATTTTTCATAATAGGACCAATTAAATTCATCGTTATCTTGTTCTACTAATTCAAGAGTAATTTGTTCTTCCTTTGGTAAAAGATCAGGAAATATTTCTATTGTCTTTTTCTTTACGATATCTAGTGCTCTGCTTAATAAATTATACACATATTTTCCGGGAATCTTACGGCGTATTCTTAATTCCTTCATACGTGCTTCTAAGTTTCCAGAGCCATCATATGCGTTATCAAAGTCTTCCTTTAATTTATATAATTCTGAATCACTAATTGGTTGTATTTTTACATCGTGTAATCTAAAAAATAATTCCATAAAAGGTATATCATATCCTAGTAACAATTCCACCGTAGTTTTCATAGCTGTTAATATTTTTAAAAGATATCGTTCTCTTTTTTTATCGTATCCTTGATTATCCAAATGCTTTATTAAAGTATTAGCATTATTTAGAAGTTTATTTGGGGAGATTTTTGATTCATTGGCAACAATTTTACGTATATCTTCTGGTCCAATGTAATAATCAACATACCCCTTATTATGTTTGTCAATTCTAAGAGCTCATTTTAGGAACTCTTTTCCGTATTCAGATATTTCTATAGTCATCTACCAATAAATCATCTTTTAGAGGATATCAAAATAACTAAATTTGCTTTGATTATTAAAGTTTTTAAAAGAGAAATATTATATTTTCGCAATTTCCATTATTATAACTATAAATTTATTTGTTCATCCTCATTTGAATATATTGTAAACATCTTCAACGCGGGAATCGCCAAGTCTGGTCAAAGGTGGTGGACTTAGAATCCATTCTCGTAGGAGTTCGGGAGTTCAAATCTCCCTTCCCGCATTTCTTTTATTAAGCAATGTTAGATCGAAAACTTTAATTTTTACGGACTCTAACATTAATAATAGCTTAAGTGCTCTAAAAACAATTTAACAAAAACAAATATAGATAAGATAAAACTAAGCTTCTGTAGTGTAGTCCGGCCAATCTTTCATTTTATATAAAAGAAGGGGCTCTGCATGCTAGGCTTTCACCCTGGTGACAAAACAGACCGTATCGGTTTGTATCATTAGCCGGGTTCGAATCCCGGCAGAAGCATAAAAATTATTTATATTATTAATTCACATCTGGTTTAAACTTAAATTTTTCTATATTTCTTTCCATCCTTTGGTAAAATTCCGAAATTTAATTCCAATATTTTGGTTTTACAATTTTAGTTTTAATCCTTCATAAACCTAGATTCTCTTCCCAAATTCAAAAAAGATTTTGATTTAAATTGTTCTCTCTTGAAAATATATTGAAATGAATGAAAATATTGATGAAAACTATAATGAATATTTAGAAGAAAATAAAGATTTTAAGGAGGATTGCGATCATAGATTCGAACCAATGGATGAAACAAGTGAAAACGAAGAAATTCTCGACAATTTCGAACCTCGAGATGAAATTTTTGATGTTAATAAAGAGAATATGAAAAAATTTAAACCTCGAGAATATAAGATTAAAGGAAATTATTTTGCCAGTAATCACCATCAATTGAGATCTATAGAAAGCTTTACAAACAAATTTAAAATAATATCAAATATTTATCAAGGAAAATCTAAGGGAATGTGTACATACTGCAATTCCGATATTAAATTTCTTCATACAATTGATTTCCATCATTCTGATTTAACGATTAAAGAGACTAAATGGGAGGATAGGAAGAATAAGGACTGGAAAGAGACGATGGAGTTATTTGAGAAGGAAAAAATAATCCCATTACGTGGAAATTGTCATTCCAGAGAACAAGCTAACGTATTTAATAATTACAGAGAAGTAATATTAAGAAAAAATCTTTTTGAAAAATCTGCTCATCAGATTGAAAAACTAATCCACGATAAAGTGAAGGACCTTGAAACACAATATAATAGAAATATAAAGTTTCGAATCGTAGAATGGCTTAAAAAACGTAGTATTATTGAACAATAATACGATGGTAAATTCTTAGGATGTAATAAAATCATTATAGAAAAAAATCTACCTGCTTTACAGTTTCATCATAGATCTGAAAGGAAAGAGGCAGAAAACAAATTAAAATGGCATAAAATTAAAAAATATGATATTAAAACAATAAGCAAAGAATTGATCAAAGAGGATTGTGTGTGTTTGTGTGCAAATTGCCATAAAACAGTACATTTTAAGACTATTAAACCTAGTGATATTGATCTTTTTGGAAATTATTATAAAAGAGTAGTAGATAACTATAAACATGAAATTCAGCAGAATATACAGAATTTTAAATTTAAAATCAAAGATGCAAATAATCCTTTAGGAAAAAACTTTGAATATGGAGAAGCTTGGAAGAAATATCTTATTCATATATATGCATTATCAAAGAAAGGAAATATTACTAAAACAATAAATTTAGCTCAGAGCGTAGGAGTGAATACGAGAAATACCAGAAAAAGTCTTCAAATATTATTAAAAAAAGGATTAATTGTAATAAAAGGAGAACATAATAATAGAACAATTCATATTACAGAAAAAGGAGAGAAGGAATTAGAAATGAAATAAATGGCGCCCCCGGCATGGTTTTCTTCTTGTTCAGAGATTGAACAATGAAATCGAACATGCGACCGCCCGGTTAACTTCCGGAGGAATTTGAAAAACCCAAATACCTAAGCCGGGTGCTCTACCTAACTGAGCTACGGAGGCGTGATTGCTATTCAATTTTTATAATATTATTTTATTAAATATAATATTTAGGTTTTTCTTTATTGAGTGTAATTAAAATTAGAAGTTTGGACGGTATTACGATCTATGTTATTTCGGATTGGTTTGCGTAATATATTAACCATTTACCCATTGCTCGGAATGATTCATTTATATTTATGTTACTCTTTGAAGAGCAGAATACACATTGATTACATTTTGCTTGAGTAGCATAATTGTTAGCAACATCATAATCGACTTCATGATTTTGGAGGTCCCATTTCATACCCATTAGAATTATCGGAATAAATCCTGCTTTTTGACGTATAATTTTAAGCCATTCGGGTATTTCTCGAAACGTGTCATAATCTGTAATATCAAAACATATAAAGGCACCACTAGCACCTTTACAATAATCAGGCAATAGTTCACGAAATCGTTTTTCACCTGCGAAATCCCATAATTGCATTTTGACGGCTTCTCCGGTATCAAGAATTTCAGATTTAGTATGAAATCCGGCCCCTATTGTCATCTTATAGCCTTCTTCGAACTTTCCAGTACAATATCTAGTTATCATTGCTGTTTTTCCTACTCCTCCAGCACCAGCAATAATTACCTTAAATATCCATGAACTCTGCATTATGCTTTATCACATAATTATTCTAACAAAAAGAACACGCTTATTTATAAATAATAAAAATTTAGCTTTATATACTTTTTTGATTGCTTTTTCTTCGAGGTGGAGCGAATTAGAAAATAGAAATTATATTTCAAATAATCAATAAAATCTTTATAGTTTTTAGCTAAACAAGTATATAATTAGAAATCTTTATAAATAGGGATAGAGTCAGTTTCCAAAATGAAAAAGATTTTTATAAGATTTTATTCTATTATTGTTTAGTACTGTATTAATTATTAATACATATATTTTGAATAACGAAGGTTGTGATAAGAAAGCATTAAAGACGACGACATATGTCCAATATGTAGTTTTCCAAAAGAATTGTGTATTTGTGATAGCTTAAGTGCTGATGAGCAGCAAATAATAATTTCAAACGATAGGCGTAAATGGGGGCGAGTAGTTACTGTCATTGCTTTTGTTGGAAATTTTGATGTAAACCTGAAGAATATTTTGACAAAAGCTAAGAAAAAATGCGCATCTGGTGGAACTGTAAGAGATAATGAAGTTGAGCTTCAAGGAGATCATCGATTTAAGATGAAAAAGCTATTAATCGATTTAGGTTTTCCTGAAGAAAATATTCTTATCCAGCAATAAATACCATTATCTTCAAATTACCTCGAGCATTTAATTTTTACAGATTACAATTAGTTATCTTGATCATGAAACATATCTATATTAGCTGTTTGTATGGATTCAATAATATATAAAGTAATTTTTAAGGCATTCGAGCAATTTGAGAACAAAAATCTTACATTAAGTTTTAAGGATTTAAACTTAAAGAATCCAATTACAATCCCTACGAGATTGATATTAGAATTAAAAAACTTAAACATTAGAGATAATAATGTAGTTATCTTTCAAAATATTGAGGAAGTTATAGTTGTGGGGAATATTGAATCAAATTTTAACTTTAATAATTATTTTGTAATATTATTCACTTCAAATGGAGAAAAACAAGGACATTTAATAGGCAACGTTAAAAAAATAGGGGATATATTAATTGGTATTTGGCCATTTAATCTAGATTCTTCAAACCTAACTAGTGAAAAAATTATTGAGATTTATAATAATATGATTGAAAATCCTGAGAAATTTGATAATTTGTGTTTCATTTCGCAATAAGAGGATTTATTATTATAGTAAAACTTAGAATCTCATTAAAAACCATTTTGAAATTTCTCTATTTCTCCTTCGTAGGGCATACCTGTTCTCGCGCCTAACTTCTGAATTTTGAGTGCAGCAGCAATATTGGCATATTTCACTGATTTTTCAATATCCCATTTTCGAATCCAATACGCCACAGAGAATGCACCATTAAAAGTATCTCCCGCACCCGTAGTATCGGTAATTCTTTCAATATTTATTGTTGGAATTTTTTTTTGATATTTTTTCGTTGTTATTAACGCTCCACTAGGTCCTAGAGTTATAATTACAATTGGTACTCCTCTATTAATTAACTCATTTGCAGATTCTTCAGGGGTGTCACATTTTGTTATCATTTTTGCGCCCTGTTTGTTTGGTAATATAATGTCAGCAGACAATAAAGCATCTTTTAATGTCTTCCAACCCCTTTCGGCAATTTGTGATTCTAAATCAATACTTATTTTCACATCATTTTCTTTTGCTACTTTAATTGCATATAATGCAAGTTGTGGATGAATTAAGGTTGTATGTAAGAGTTTTGAATTAGCAATATAAGACTCTGATAAATCAGAAATATTGAGTTTGGTAAATTGCATATGAGGTGATTGAATTATAGTTTTCTCTCCTTTGCAGACTAGTATGAAATTTACTGGTGTCTTCATCTCCATTTTCTTTTTGGTGAAGATAGTGTCCACATTTTCTTTTTTAAAGTCCTCTATCAAAAATTCCCCATAAAAATCATTCCCGACGGCACCAATAAAACCACTTTTGACCCCTAAACGACTAACAGCCACTAAATAATTTGCTGTAACTCCACCTGAAAAATAGTTTTCACTTAATGCATCAACTTTTTCGTCTGGTTTGGGAAAATGTGGGATTTCCTCTACCCAATCAATAACAACCTCCCCTAACCCTACGATCTCTGGTTTATTCATGATTTAATTGGAAATTTATAAGTATTTCATTATTAACTGTAAATAAGAAGCGAGTAGAATTAGGTTGCAATCTTTCTAATTTCTCTTTCTAATTCTTCATCAATGTCTAAATATTTGAAATCATAAGCCATAATTTCATAGGAGTTTGAATAATCGCTAAATTTTGTTTTTCCTCTAATAAGTATGTCTTTGCCTAAAAGTTCAGAAGATTTTTTCTCCAAAAATTTATCAAAATCGGGTGTTTCCTTAATTTGAACAAGTTTTTCAGTTTTTACCATTATTAGCTTTTCTGCAATGTCACCCATAAACGTAGCTCTAATAGAACCTGTTCCATCATCAATTATAAGATTGATGATCATTCGAAACTCAGTTTGATTTACATCATTACACAGGCAATTATCTACCTTTTTAAAACATTTTGTGCATGCTTCATAAATAGTGATATTAGTAAGATCTTTTGCAATAAATCCCTTTATTTCAATATTCATTGAAGCGTTAATAGAATCTATTTTCGTGTAATTGCCAGAAAAATTAATTTGAGCTTTTGTCTTCGTTCTATCTATCATTTTCAGGTTTTCAATTTCAAAATCCTTTAATTCTATTGTTGATTCATTAATTAACGATATTTCATTTCTTTGCGAAAAGTTGCTATACCTTACCATAACATCTTTTAATAATAATCCTTGCCCATTAGATAATTTTTCTGAAAATTCCTCTGCAAACTCCCCCCATAAAGTCACTCTGATCCCATCTGTATCATCACTTACGATAAATCCTAAAAGAGAAATGTGTTCTCCAGATTTTGATTCAACAGTTTTTAAATTATCAATCGAAGTTATTTTACCTCTAAATGATACAATTCCTTTATGCTCTTGAAGTTTTTTGATATTTTGAACTAAATCTCCTTTTATTTGGATGGTTTTTGAGATCTTTTTAACAATCGAACTTCGGTTAGCAACTAAATCGATAGTTTTAGAGTCATATGTATTCAACCTAGGAGTTAGATTAGAAATTGTGATGACATCATCAGTTTTTAAATTTTCAATTTTTTCAAGGTCAGTATTCCAAAATGTTACTCTTATAGATCCTGTAGAATCCAAAATAGTAATAGATCCAACTTGCCCCAGTTCATTATCTTTTCTTCTAAATTCTTTGATCGGTGAAATTCGAATTATTTTTCCTTCAATAAATAACGATTTTTGATTTAAATTAATTTCATTTACTTTAGTTAATTTAAATCTTATTTTGGGAAAATTTTTGTAATCCACATCATCTGGAGATATAATTACCTTTCCATATCTTCCGATATGTATTTCTATTTCATCATATCGTCCCTTTCTTGCAATCCCATTAATTATTTTAACTAATTCATTAATCTCAAAATTATTGTCATTAAATATTTTTACCTGTTCGTCCCATAAAACAATTCGTATGTCCCCTGTCTTATCGTGTAATAGAAACGATCCAACATAACCCACCCCTCCATCATTCTTAGTAAACTTGTTGATTCGTTGAATTTCCTTAATCCTTCCCGTCAAATTTATATTTTTCATATTAGGAGTAATATCTGACACATTTATCTCGATGTCTTTAATTAATTCTTCATTTTCCTCTTTTACATCGACGCCTAACTCTCTTGCTATAATAAATAATGCTCCCTCTTCAGAAATTAATCCCTTTAATTCACTTTTTTTCTCTCCCACCATATCCTGAATTTCTTTTCTTGTTAAACCTGTATTTTCAATGATCTTATTCAAATATGCTTCTGTTTTCATTTCAGTCATAATGTAGTAATTTGTCTAATTTTTAAAATTATGTTAGTAATAATTATTTAAAAAAAAAATTATTTATTTGTTAATTAAAAAGTAAATCTTTTAAAATTGGGGAGTATCAAATAAAGGTAATTTATTAACCAAACTGAAGGATAAATAGATTTATTTTTAATACCAAAAACCTACTTCAAAAATTTAGTTTATGTATTATGAACGGATTTAAAGTAATTCCTGTACTAGACATTTTAAATTCAGAAGCTGTACATGCTGTAAGAGGTGAAAGACAGAACTACAAATCACTTTCTTCCTATTTATTTAAAACATCAAATCCAATCGATGTTTTAAAAACTCTTAGTTTTAAATATAAATTCAAGAACTTCTATATCGCCGATCTTGATGCTATAATTTATCATAAACCTAATTTTCAGCTTTTAAGTAAAATTTTAGAAATACCGGATATAGGTGTAATAATTGACCCGGGAATAACTGAGATCAAAGATCTTTTACATTTTACAAACTTTGATATCAAAAAACTAATCATTGGGTTAGAGACAGTTAAAAGCTGGGAAGTAATTAAGGAAGCCTTAAATAAGTTAGGCGGAAACAGATTAATAATTAGCCTCGACATGTATAAAGGGAAAGTAATTTCAAATGCTAAAGGAATAAAAGAAAAAACACCAATTGGAATTGTAAAAAAATTAGAAGAAATCGGTGTCGATCAATTGATACTTTTAGACTTATATCTTGTAGGTCAAAAAATTGGAGGTATTCCGGAGCAATATCTGAAAATTAAAGATCTATTCAAAGGTAAAATTTATGTAGGAGGCGGAATAAGAGATTTTGAAGATTTAGTGAAATATAAAAAATTTAACTTCGCAGGAGTATTAATAGCAACCGCTTTATACGACGGTACTATAGATATTGAAAATTTAAGAAAACTCTAATGGATTTTATTCTATAAAAATTACTCCCGTACTAGATACATTTAAAGATTTTTTGCATACAGGACAAGTTTGCTTCATTCTAACCCAATCAGTTAGATGATCTTTGTGTGCTTTTGCTTCACATATTGGGCAACCAGTAACTTCATCAAAGATTTCAATATTTTTCCCGCAGACAGAGCATTTTGTTTTCGATGCAGTAGAAACTTTTATCAAATCTTTTTTTACATCAAATATAACTTTTTCGGTATTTTCTGCCGTAGGGTTAATCTGTTTTAATTCGTCTTTTGTATCTACACAAAATATTGATCCTTCCGTGTCATCCTTTTTATTCCCAATCCATACCACCTTCCCTTTAAAATAACTAGAGCCTTCATGTTCTAATGTAAGATTAAGTCTTCGATCTTCCATTACATAAGTTTGGATTACTTTTGTATATTTTAAATCCATGTTTGAAGCTATTTTATCAATTACTTCTTTCGGTTCTTTGAAAACTTCATTAGTTATTTCTAATTTTGTAATTTCTTTAGGTGACATAATATCTAAAATTCTTATTTTTATATTTAATAAAAACGATTTAATTTAAATTTTTATATAAAATCGTCTTAATATTCGACTCCTCGATTAAAACTATGAAAGCCAAGATTTCATAATCTCTTAGATTACAGATTTCAAAATAATATTTCATTAGTATCTTAAATAAATTTTTTAATTTTTTAAGATTATATATATCAGTTATGCCTCACAAAATTCAGCTTTTGATAAGTCCAAAAACAATAGAAGAAGCTAAAATTGTGATCTCATCTCAAGTTGATATTGTTGACTGCAAAAATCCAGCAGAAGGATCACTTGGCGCCAACTTTCCTTGGATAATAAAAGAAATGAAAGAGTTGTTTCCTCAAAATAGCTCGCAAAAGTTAAGTGCGACAATAGGTGATTTTCCTAATTTACCGGGTTCAGCCTCATTGGCAGCATTAGGTGCCGTAGTTTCAGGAGCCGATATAGTAAAAGTTGGATTAAAAGGCCCTAAAAATATAGAGCAAGGAATTAAATTAATGAAGAATGTTGTAAAAGCAGTAAAGAATTACAATAATAATATCAAAGTGGTTACCGCAGGATATGCAGACTATGTAAGAATGAAAGACTCCCTTGATTTTCTTTCAATTCCCACAATAGCAGCTGAATCCGGAGCTGATGTGGCTATGCTTGATACTTACATTAAAGACGATAAAGGATTATTTGATTTTTTGAGCGTTGATCAATTAATTGAGTTTAAAAATAAGGCTAACGATTTAAATTTGAAGATTGCATTGGCAGGAAATTTAAGGAATAATGTCATTTCAAAAATAAAGAAAATAAATCCCACGATAATTGGCGTTCGAAGCATGGTCTGTGATGGATTTGATAGAAATAATGGAATGATTAAATTGGATCTCATCCAGAATTTAAAATCTCAACTAGTTAGTTAGAAAATATTAAAGTTTAATATATCTGTTTTTTGAATAATTTGATACCATTCCTTTAATATAATGCTTCATTTTGAATTTCAAATTTTGTTTTATCTCTTGTTAGATAAAAACATTGAATTTTAATACATTACTAGTGAATAATACATATGCAGTTTCAAAAAGAATTGGGAATCATTGGTCTAGGTAAAATTGGCTCTACCATTTTGAGAGTTTTAGTCAATTCTAAAACAATTGAACCCGAAAAAATCTTGATCCATGATATAAAAAATGAACTTATGCAAGAAAGAGCTAAAGAAATGAAGGTAGATTTTGCTGAAAACAATGAATTTGTTGTTCGAAATTCTAAATATATCATAATTGCAATACTACCTCAAATCATCGATGATGTTCTCGATGAAATTAGCCCTTTCATTATTGAAGATCATGTAATAATATCTATTGCAGCCGGGATTTCAATCGAACATATCAATAAACATTTTGATAAAGACATAAGTATTATTAGAATCATGACTAATACTCCAGCGTTGGTAAGAGAAGCAGCATCGGCTATTTCATCAAATCAATTTGTAAAAAAATCTGATTTAGATTATGTTAAGAATCTATTTACTGCGCTTGGACTCGTTGTAGAGTTAGAAGAAAAACATCTTGATGCTGTTACGGGATTATCTGGGAGTGGTCCAGCATATTTATTCATTATTATAGAATCTCTTGCCGACGGTGGTGTTAAAATGGGGCTTCCCAGGGATATTGCTGTGAAATTGGCTGCTCAAACAGTATTAGGAGCCGCTAAATTAGTATTAGAAACTGCAAAACATCCCGGGGAATTAAAGGATATGGTTGCAACTCCTGGTGGGACAACAATTACAGCAATACACGAAATTGAATCTGCTAAATTAAGAGCTACACTAATTAGAGCAGTAGAAGCTGCAACTTTAAAATCAAAATCAATGAACAAGAAATCTTAATTTATGTGTTATTTAGGATATAAGGTCCCTTTGGATTAATAGTTAAATTGAAAATCTTAATTTCCGGTTTATACGAATTCATTATCTCTCTAACAATTGAAACCTTTTCTTCTTTACAAATTGCAAAGACTGATCGTCCTAACTGATTCATACTCGCTCCCAATATATTTAAATTATTAAGGGATTGAATTAAATCTTTAAGATCATTCAATCCAAGGATCTCAAGTATCTGAGTTTCTTCCACAAAATCAATGGAAGCTTTTATAAAAGATTTTATATTTCGATCATTTAATAATTTAGCTTGCGCTCTTCTACCCGCTAGTTTAATCTTTCGATTTAACACGGGATCTGTTAATATAGATTTTGTATGTATCATCCCAAAGGATCCACATATTATTTTAAATCTCTCAGGAACATTAATACTTTCAGAAATACAAGGGTAACCAGGTTCTTTAAGTATGCATAATCCCCCACGCAATTGTCCACAAACAGTACCTAAGCCTGTACGGTTCACAACCTCGGCAATATGTGCTATTTTCCCACGTTCTAATAATGTTAATCCTAGATTCAAAACATAATTTAACCCAAAAGCAGAACCCAATGCTCCAGAACCACTTGCCCCAAAACCGCATCCAACGGGAAGATCAAATTCATGAAAAATTGAAATTTTAACTCCATTTTCTATATATTTTTTAATATACGTGTATACAAAATAAGTTGTTTCGGCTTTTTCATTCACTTTTTCATTGTTAATGAAAATATTTATTTTATGGTCATTGGTTCCATCCATCTTTTCAACCCTAATTTTAGTTCTCCCAACAGCACTTAAATTGAAACCGGCGCCCCTCGAACCAATTCTTTCAGGATTATCTAGCTTAATACCATCAATTTCATCAACTATTTCAAAAAAACCAGAAACTCTATGTGGTACTTCAACAACAACTTCCTTATTATAAGAGACCATGAATAGCACGTAACTTAATTTAATTTGACATCTATATATTACTAAATAGAAAATTTGAATGAAAATGTTATGAAAACAAATATTGTTATTAAATTAGGTGGATCTTTGTTATTCACAGATGATAATAAAATAGATGTAAAGAAGATTACTGAGTTTAACAACCTTTTAAAAGACAATAAGAACCTTGGAACAATTATTATCATCTGCGGTGGAGGATTAATTGCACGAAAATACATTAATGCTGTTAGATCGCTTGGTGGATCTGAGTCTATAGCAGATATATTTGGAATAGAGGTATCTCGAATTAATGCGAAACTACTCATAACCTCCTTGAAAAATCATGCTTATCCTCAAGTACCAAAATCAATGGAAGAACTCTCATTAGCTCTTCTTTTTAAGAATATAATAGTAATGGGGGGATTACAACCAGGACAATCTACAACCTCCGTAGCTTTAGAAGTAGCCGAATTTATAGGTGCTGAAGAAGTCGTAATTCTAACAGATGTTGAAGGGATTTTTGATAAAGATCCCAATAGGTTTGATGATGCTAAGCTAAAAGAATTTCTAACACTTGCAGAATTAGGGAACTTAATTTTAAATTTCGAAAATAATAAACAAGCAGCCGCAGGAGAATATAGAATTTTCGACTTTGTTTCACTTCAAATCTTAAAACGAAGTGATATTAAGGTTATTGTCACGTCTGGTAAAGATCTTAATCAATTCAGAAAAATATTGGATGGAGAAAAAGAAATAATTGGAACAATAATTTCAAGAACTTAAAGAATTCATAAATTATTTTAACTAAAGATGTTTAACAAAGATAGGTTACGAGCTAGAAAAATTAAAAGGAGTTTAGATGTCTCAAGCTTCATGGAAAGATCAAATTAAGAAAAAATGGGGTCCACATTCTCACTGTCCGGTATGTGGTAAGGCTATGCCAACAGATAAAAAATTCTGTAGCCAAAGTTGTAAAGATAATCTTGCAGAACGTGAACGAAAGCAGAAAAAGAAGGGAAGATTTCAATGTATATTCTTAATTGTAATGATGGTTGGGATGGTGCTATTCCTATTTCTTCCGAGTTTCTTTACATAAGCCAAAAATTCATTTTTTACTAGTCAATTCCTTACTTATTGATAAATGTAGTATAATATCTCTTTAAAAATTCGGGGTTTATTATCAATGCAGGGAGTGGGATTTGAACCCACGAAGAGCTATCTCACCGGATATCTCATCAAAAATTGGAATAATCAACGGTTAATAGATTAAAATGATCTTGAGTCCGGCACCGTTGGCCAACTTGGTTATCCCTGCATGAAGAATAATTAACTAAAATAAGTAACTTAGGAATAAAAATCATTTTATGTCTTATTTGTTTTCTCTAGAATCTGATTTAAAATTTGATTTAAAAAATTAATTATTGGTTTTATCATTTTTTCATTGTTAATCTCGTCTTTCAAAAATAACAGAAGTAAAATAGGAGCATTTAATGCACTAGATGCTCGTTCGGCTATTATTGTACTTAATAAATTGCTCTTCACCCCAAATAAATTGTACGATGTTGTAGGTGATTTAATCCCATTTATTATAGGGGGACTACTCAAAGTAACATTTCCTATCCCTAAATCTTCTTGATCTGAAATAAGTAAAAGATAACTCTTATATAACTTGAAGAGAGCTAAGTATACTTTGGTATTTTCAATTTCTATATTCTCTTCTGCTAATAATTTCATGTTTCCTCTACAATCTTATGGCTTTGGATTTTTGGTTATCCAGTTATAATTATCAATCTTGAGATATTACCACATCAGATAATCTCTGCCTTCTAATATCAAAATCATGATCTAAATGAATCGTAATACAATGTTTATCCTTACATTCGAGATTGTTGTGCACAAAACTTATAGGTACGATTGGTAATTCAGATTCAAGGACTAAATTTTTTGGTACAGGAATAGGTATAACAGCTTTACACCTTTCGCAATTTACTAAAACAACTTTAACGTCAGGAGCTTCTATTCTCTTTATTCTGGCTAATACATCTTGACTTAAATCTGGAGATTTAATTGATAAACTACCCTCTTTTTTCGGAGGTTCTGGAACAGAAGGAATATCGAGTTCGATGTCTTCTTCTTTTGAAATCTCACTTAATTGTTTAGATTTGGTTATTTCTACCTTTTTCTTACCTTCAGTGTTTTGAATTTTCTCACTCTTGGATTCAATGTGTTTATGTTTCTTACTCATAAGTTCTCCCTTTTAATACTTGAATATATTCTTGGATTTAATAACTGTTTTTCAATTATTAAATTTTAGATTTTACATATAATATGATACCTCGGATTATTAAAATTTAGTTCAAAACAATTGGGGTATAATTGAATTGTGCTGAAAAAAAGCAAATGAAAAATATCCAATGGGAAAACATTAAACTCCAAATATCTGTCTTAATTCGTTGTATATTTTTGATAATTCAGAAATGATTTGTGCGTTGTTTTGCTGCAGATAATAACTAATATATCCTGCTAAACCGTCCCCAGCTTTTACCCAATCTAGAAATGCTTTGATTTCACCTTGCAATTGTGGATCTATTGAAGCTCCACCTCCAGTCGAGGTTGCTGCATAAGAATTCCCTCCTGTTGATGCTGCCCCTCCCATTTGAGTACCTTTTTGGCCTAATTGAGCATTTGGATCCAAATATCCTGATTTTGTACTCATTGACCCAACAGCTCTTTGAACATCCATTGCAGCACCAAGGCCATACCCATCGGGATCCATGTATGCAATTAATTTATGTTCATCATCCTTTGCTGCTACAATATATCCCTCACCTTTGTAGGACATAGCCACCAGTCGTTCAGGTTCCATTTGTAACATTGAATATTTAACTCCTGATACCATTATAAATTGAGCATTTTGGCCAACCCAACTCGATATTACGCGATCAACATCAGCACTTATATCCCAATTATCTGTAGTGTAAATAATATCTTTACCTTTTATTACTGCTGCGGCTATTATGTGCGGATCTGCTTGCATTAAATTATAAACTGCTGTTGCTGCATCTATGGGCATGTTATTTCTCTTCTGTTTATGATTTTGATTCGGGTATTGACATTACTCTTTATTATAAAATAATTATAAACTGATTTTTTAAAAATCTATCGATAAGATTATTAATGCTATTTTATTTCGTCTTTTTTATATTTATTCTCCCAAATTTTGGTTTTGTATACTTCTTATCTTTATCTATACGTTCTTGCTCTTTCCACTGATCTCCCTGTTCAAAACTCATATTGTTTTCAAAAAATGCTTGATGTAATTGATCCAGTTTTCCTAAATTCTGGATATGATCTTTCAGATTTTTGTAACTTTTAAATAATTTTCCGCATATTGGGCAACTAGGGGATTCATTTTCTAAAAGCCCTTTAGGACGTTTCACTATTATTGGATATATCTTCCTATTCGTTGTATGACCCCCAAAATACCGACAATAATGACGGATCAACTTTCCATAAGGGGGATAGTTAAAAAAAACCTTACTTCCATGACGGCATTCCCAATACAAAACATCATTGCCGCATTTTGGGCATTTTGTCTGAAAAGATCGAAGATAACAATGCTTCCCGTGTGTCTTATAATAATGTCGCATTATATTAGAAGAAAGAAGAAACTTATTAAAATGTTACGATCTAAACTTGGATCCAAAATTGAAAAATAGAGTATTTTATTAATGGACAAATCCTCCAAACGCAAATATTTATATGCCCAAAATTAATTATGAGAATTAAAGTGCAGAATTTTTAAAGGGTTGGTTTTAGTGGATCTTTCAATGCCTCAAAATAATCCTAATTTATGCCCAGAATGTGGTAACAAAAATTTAATCTCTGATGATACTCGCGGAGAAATCGTTTGTAATGATTGTGGTTTAGTCTTAACTCAAAGAGCTATTGATTCTGGTCCCGAATGGCGAGCCTTCACATCTGAAGAGGCAAACAGGAAAGTAAGAGTTGGAGCACCAACTACTCTTACATTACATGATAAAGGATTAAGCACCATGATTGGATGGAAAAATAAGGATGCGTTTGGAAAAGCGATCAGCCCTAAGATGAAGGCAGAAGTCTATCGCCTGAGAAAATGGCATGTAAGGACCCGAACCAATAAATCTATCGATCGGAATTTAGCCTATGCGATGAATGAATTAGACCGATTTGCTTCTCAACTTAACCTTTCTAAAGATATTAAAGAATCTGCTGCTCATATATACAGAAAAATGGCTCATAAAAATTTGATTAGGGGGAGATCGATTGAAGCTATGTTAATTGCCTCAATATATCTATCCTGTAGATTGAATAACATTCCCAAAACATTAGATGATTTTATAGAATTTGCCTCTGTTGATAAGAAAAAGATTGCTCGATGCTATCGATTGATATTAAATGAGCTTAAATTAAATATTCGGGTATCATCTCCAATTAACTTCATTCCCCGCTTTTGCGCCGAGTTAAAATTATCTGGTAGGACACAAAACAGAGCCGCATCGATTCTAAAATTAGCCTACAAACATCGTATTACGGCAGGAAAGGCTCCAACCGGTTTAGCAGGAGCAGCCTTATATGTTGCTGCGATGCAAGAAGGAGAACGCAGAACACAGAAAGAGATATCGATAGCTGCTGGTGTGACGGAAGCAACTATTCGAAATCGCTACAAAGAACTAATAAATCATTTGAAGTTCAATTTAAATGCCTAAAAATGAAAAGGAATATTTAGCGAACTTTTATTCGCTTTATAACATCAGGTCGTTTTTTATATAATATGCGAAAACCACAGTTGGAACATTTAATGCCAGGAAGAGCACTCAACTCTTTTTGGCTTACATCTTTCCCGCAACTCTTCTTTGCACATACGTATTTCATATTACTTCTAAATATTTCATAATTAAAATACTTTTTGCTTAAAAGTCGTAAATATTAATCAGTAGGGTAAGTTTAAACAAAAATAAAATTTTCTAGATATATAAGGATTTTCTTCGATCCTCAGGATCTAACAACTGAAGTGAATCAAGATCATTTTCCAATTGATCTCTTTTATTCTGCAAATTTTTAGTAATATCCTCAATGTTCTCCAAGGTATATTTCTTTTTTAATGGTAACGTAAATGATTTTTTAAGCATTTCTAAAAGACTTATTGAAGCTTTTAAATCAGTAATATCTTCATTAACCATTGCTATATTGTCTGTTTCTGCGAGAAAAACTAAGCCATCGATGTTAAATCTTGCTTTAGCTAATGTAGGAATTAACCCATTCGCACCAATTATTACTCCTTTTTGAATTCTTTGACAACTATTGTCCTTTAAATATTTTTCTAAAATTTCTCGATTTGTAGAACTTGTGTAAATTTGAGGAACTTTCGAAACAAGTTTCCTGTTACTGACGGGATAAGCTCCTAAAGCAATTATTAGTTTGATCCCAAATTGATTAATGATTTCTGTAAGGAAATTGGATATTCTATAAATTCCTTTAGGAGTTAAACTCTGTGCATCAGCCGTTATTAACATAAGATCTCTTTCTTTATTTGGATCTTTCCAATATAAAATTTCTGCTTTAGGCGCAGATAATATGCTATCGTCAACAATCGCACCAGCAGGATAATCATCAAATATTATATCCATCAAGCTCTTCGCACTGAGTTGTCCTATTAAGGAGTCTAAGGCAAACTTTCCTATATCTGCAATTCCGGGCATTCCCACGATACAAAACGGGTTCTTGAGCTTTTCCTCCTCAGAAAAGCTCTTATGTTGAATAATTCTAATCCCTTCCATATATCAAACCTTAATCTTTTGAAAACACAAAAAAGTGTATTTGAAATAATCTTAATGATAACGTATTTTTATCAATTTAAAAACGATGTATTATCCTAGTAGACACAAGAATTAGTGTAAAAGTAATATTTTCATAATATCAGAAATTTATTTTGGGGAGAATAATTATAAAATTTAGAATAAATTTGAATTATTAATTATTTCTCTTACTTTTGGCTATGACGAATTTAATATACAACTGTATGAAGTGCGGGACATGTTGTCATGAGATTCCTGGAGACTATGTAAAAAGAATTCCAATTTATCCTGAGGAAGCAGATAATTTAATTGAAATTGCTAAAGAACGCGAAATCGAATTTAAAATCATAGAAGATCTTATCTTTCCTGATACCAAAAATGAAAAGATTTTGGTTTTAACTTATCGGATAAGATTGGATAATGAATCGCATGGATGTCCATTTTATAATGACAAAAATGGATGTAGTGTACATGAGGTTAAACCTCTAGCTTGTAAAGCATATCCTCTGGCCTTAAAACAAATAGATGCCTTCAATTTTGAAATCTCTATCGACCCTCTGTGCAATTTTGTAATAAAATATTATGAAGATTTGGAAACCGCAGATCTAGAAAAGCTAAAAACAATTTTTCTTGATGAGTATCCAAAAGCAGAGGTTTTTTATCGCAAAAATAAAAGGATTATGTTCAAAATCAGGGAATTAGAAGTTGCAAAGGAAGTAAATATACCTCGGGAGATAGGTATTGACCAATTTAATGAATATTTGAAAAAATGGGATCGTAAAGAAATTCGAGTTGAATAATAAAATTGCTTTCTCTATTTGATGCGATATTTTAAAAATCGGAAACCCTAATAAGAGTTGATTTGAAGCTAAATCAAAAAAAAAATCGAAGTTTATATTCTTTCTCTTTGATCTAATAGTGTAGCAAGAAAAAATATCAGATGTAAATTTGGAGGTGCAAATAATTTTGCCACATGGAGGTCCGGTAGTCCCCTAAGAATCTCTTAGGAGAAATTCTATTTTTTATCTTTTTTAAAATTATTTCTATGCTAAATCTGAGGGTAAAGTCTGTTCGGTTAACAATTTTAAAAATAACTCGGGAGTTGGCGGATTTCCTAAATTTTCAATGATAATTCTCTCCCCTTGGTATACCGGGATATAAGGTGCCCAAATTTCATCTGAAATAAAATCTAGTAGACCCTTTATTCCCTCATCTGGAATTACCTTAAAACTTCTTGAATAATCTATTAACTCATCATTAGTCCAATTATTTACATATTTATGATAGGCTAAATTGCTTTCAAATTTTCTGAATCCTTCTCTAATTTCACATTGCACTGATAATAATTCAATAGAATCTTCATTTTGAGGATTGGGACAAAAATTTTCTAATAAGATTTTTGAACTTTCCATACGGTCAAAAAGCGACCTTTCAGCTAATAGAGCCATCCCTTCTGAAATTACAATTTCAGGAGTATAAATTAAGAGAATTGAACTTTCAAAATAACCTTTATCACGATATAAAAGTTGCTCTCTAACTAAACGCTCCATATGATGCCCAGGATAGACCTCATGGCATGCGCAGTCCAATAGATTAGTCCAATAATGGATTCTATCGACATTAATTTCAATCCTTGAAAAAAAATTTCCTAAATACCAACAATACATAGGCCAACTTTGATCCTTTACCTCAACTACTTCAACTCGTTCAGAGCTTGGCATTAGGTTTGGAAAAACTTTTATCGTTTGTTTTCGCGCAATTTCTATAGCCCTTATAAATTGATTTCTTAGTATATTTGAAGGAATTTTTCTCTTTTTTACATATTCTCTTATTCTACTAGATAAATCCCCTTTTCCTTTATATACAGATTCTGCTTTTAAAGAAAGATCGTAAAAAAATTGGTCTTTATACAGTTTTGGTTTAAAATCAAATAGATTTTCAACAAGTTCTAAATATGGAATTTTCTCACCATTTAACTTTCTTAAAATTGTATGAATTGCATCCAAATTTTTTTCTAAAAATTTATGACGTCTTTCTTCAAATCCTTTATCTTTTAACTTATTTTTCAAGCTTTTACAATCTGTTAGAAGTTTTTTTGGAGATTTCCTTGTTTCAGCCTCTACTAAATTTTTGGATTTTAAAGGCCCATAATAATGCTCAACGAAACCGTTAATTAGTTTATTGATTCTTAATCCTAAGTTGATATAGTCCTTCGCAAAATTGTCTAACATCATTTTCGGTTTTTTTTGTATTTTTGAGAATTTGTCACTTTCACCTATTTATTATATAACTCTTTCATTTTTGAAAGTATTTGAAAATTGATAATTAAACTGATATTATAATTGAAGTTCTATATCTTCAATTTTAGTTCACTTACAAATTCCTTAAATTTTTCATCAGGTAAGGTTGTTTCCTTAAAGTTGTTTAACGCTTCGCTAATTACCTGAGCAACCAAATGTTTGCATAAATCTCGAGTTCTATTTACTACTACATTTTTATAAAAATCTTGACAAGAACAATATAATTTGGGATAAATTAAATGCTCTTGATTTGCTCCCATCGCTGACCAAACAATCCTATTTGATGGTTTATATTTGTATTTTGTTATTCCTCTTTTCAAAGTTTCCATCACATCAGAAGACTTATCCGGGAATACACGGTCTAAGAAATTTATGAAACTTTCATCTAATGGGTGTTTTTGCTTAGCTTTAGTAAAAATTTTCAGTAATATATCTTCTGACATTATTTTAATATAAAAACACTGATACTTTTATTTTTGATGGAACATTTTTGAGGTGAAATTTATTTAAAAAACTCTAAGGGATTATCTTATTTTTCAAGGATTTTATATAATTAGATAATAATATCATAATGCTGTTAAATGATAACCATCTCAAAACGTTTAATAAAGTGAAAAAGAATATGCCTCATAGTGGAAATGTTGTTCCATAATTCTCTTAATGAGAATCAATATTTTTATTCTTTTTTAATTTTTCAAGATCTGAAGGTAATGTCTGCTCACTTAATAATCTGTAGAACTGTTTTGGGGTTGGACGATCTCCAAATTTATCCTTTATTATCCTTTCTCCTTGGTAAACTAATATATAAGGTGCCCAAAGTTCATCCGTTATAAATTTTAGCATTTGTTTTATTCCCTTGTCAGGAATTACTTTAAAACTTCTAGCATACTTTATGAGTTTATAATCATCCCATTTATCAACATGTTTATGAAAAGCCAAATTACTTTCAAATCTCCTAAATCCAGACCTAATTTCACCCTGACCAATTAACACTTCTATAGAATCTTCAATTTCAGAGTTAGGAATTAGTTTTCTCATAATTCCTATGGATTCAAATGGATTAAATAATACACTTTCGGCTAATACTCCCATTCCTTCTGATATAACAATCTCTGGTGTATAAATGAGGAGAATAGAATTTTCAAAATATTCTTTACCACGATATAACAATTGATCTTTAACCAAGCGTTCTGTATGATGTCCTGGATATACTTCATGACAAACTGTTTCTAATAAATGACTCCAATAATGAATTTTTTCAACATTAATTTCTATTCTTGAATGAAAATTACCCAAATACCAGCAATACATCGGCCAGCTTTGATTTTTTACTTCAACAACCTCAACTCGCTCATATTCAGGCAGTAATCCTGGAAAAAGTTCTTCAGTTTTTTTTCTCGCAAAATACAGTGCTCTCATAAATTCGTCTTTTATAGTATTGGGTGGAATTAATCTCTTTTTAGCGTATTCTTTCATTCGAGTGGGCAAGTCTCCCTTTCCCTTATATAATTTCTCTGCTTTTGAGGAAAGGTCATAAAAAAACTCATCTTTATACAGTTTTGGTTTAAAATCAAATAGCTTTTCAACAAGTTCTAAATATGGAATGTTCTCCCCATTTAGTTTTCTTAAAATTGTCTCAATTGCATCCAAATTCTTGTTTAAGAACGTATAACGTTTCTCTTCGAATCCTTTATCTTTTAACCTGAGCTTTAGGTTTTCACAATCTTTTAAAAGTTTTCTAGGAGATTTTTTACTTTCGTGCTCTATTGCATTTTTGAGTTCTGAAGGTCCGTAGTAATGCTCAACATAGCCAGTAATATGTTTATTGATTCTCAATCCTAGGTTTAAATAATTCTTTGCAAAATCGTCTAAAATCATTTTCGAAAAAAATATAGAAAATTTGTCACTTTCACCTATTTATTATATAATTTTCTTATTTTTGAAAGTATTTGAAAACTGTTATTTCAAAATTCTCATAGATTTTTCTTATAGATATTAAAAAATTATTTCTTTTATGTTGAATATTATATCTATCAACAACCATACTGTTGTATATAAAGTAACAGAGTAGTTATTTCATTGAATAAATTGTTATATCTTCCAACAAGATTTTTCCCTGCAATATCAGGAGCTGAATTCTATTTTCAGCGACTCGCAGAGATCTTGATATCTCATCACAATTATGCTATTGATATTTTTACATCAAACGCAATAGATTTTAAGGCTTTACGAGATCCTAAAGGAAGAATTATAACTCAGCAAGAAAATAATTATAGCAGAGTAAACAACCTCAAAATAAGAAGATATCCTGTAAATTACGATACCCCTAGGCAACAGATTCTTAATCAATTGAATTCGATTCCTGCATTTAATGAATTAGATCTAACTGAAACTCATTTAGCCAAATTTCTGACAAATGGACCTTATCTTAAAGATTTATTGGAATATCTACTAACTAAACCTGGTTTAGAATATGATTTAATTCACACCACTTTTTTCCCCTATTTCAATTGCATTATAAGCTTAATTATTGGAAAAGCATTACAAAAACCAACGATATGTACTCCCTTTTTTCATTTTTCTAATCCTCGATATTTAGAAAAAAATTTGGGTGAAGTATTGAAAAAGTTTGATTTAATAATCGCTTGTACTAATCTTGAAAAGCAATTTTTAGTTAAAAATTATGATATCCCTCAAGAAAAGATAAAAGTAATCCCGATGGGTGTGGATTATGAAAAATTTTCCAGCTTATCTAAAACACCTTCCTTTAAACAGAAATTCTTTCACCCTAGAGAAAGAAAATTCCATTTAGTTCTTTTCTGTGGTTATAAGAATTTTGAAAAAGGTGCATTGTCAATATTAAAATCTATTCCAATTATTCAGAACAAGGTCAAAAATGTATATTATGTATTTATAGGTCCCCCCACACTCGCTTTTAATCAGGAACTATCTAAGGTATCAAAGCTTAAAAATACAAGAATTATTAATTTTACACCAGATAATTTAACTGGCTATTTTGATAAAAAAAAATTGGCTGCCTTTAAAGAAGCAGATGTTTATTTAATGCCTAGTCGAAGCGATGCTTTTGGAATAGCATTTTTGGAAGCTTGGGCTGCAGGAGTTCCTGTTATCGGTGCAAATATTGGAGCTACACCTGAAGTAATAAGAGAAAATGTTGATGGTCTTTTAGTAAGATTTGATAATCCTTTAGATATCGCCCAAAAAGTGATTTATTTGCTAAAAAAAAAGAGATTAAGGAAAAAATTAGGTTATTCTGGTCAAGTAAAAGTATCTCAAAATTACACGTGGGATATTATTGCTCAAAAAACGCACCATGTTTATCAAAAGTTAATTAAAATAAACACAGGATGAGATAATGAAGAAAATATCTGGTAATCCATTAATAGTAAGAAAAGACACAAAAATTATAATCGATTCAGTACCCTTAGATAATTTAATTGAGAGATTTGAAACCCCTTTTATGATATTCCTTGAAAAAAGAATAAGAGATAACATAAACTCCTTTAATATCATATTTAGTGAAATTTTTGAAAATTTCAAAAGTTATTATTCAATGAAAGCAAATTATCTCCTTGATATTTGCAAGATTATAAATTCCGAAGAAATCGGTTTAGAAATCGTAAGTTTACCAGAGTTAAAATTAGCTTTAAAAGCCGGCTTTTCACCTAATAAAATAATCATTGGAGGGCCCTATCTTCCTGTTAACTTAATTGATTCAAGTATTAAAAATAAAGTAAAAGAAATAATAGTTTATAATTTAAATGATTTAGAGAAAATTAATAATTTAGCCCAAAAATATAACTTGGTTCAAAATATTTGTATTAGAGTTAATTCCCAGAAATACAATAGTAATTTAGGGATTCAATTAAACAAAACTAATATAAATGTTCTTAAAAATTCAATAAAAAGGTTTAAAAATATCAATTTAACTTCAATCTTATCCCACTTTGGCACTCAAATGAACAATTCTGTTCAATTTCAAAAAAACGCTAATAATGTAGTTAATTTTCTGAAATTGTTGGAAAATAATGATATCTTCATTAATAATGTAAATTTAGGGGGAGGCTTCCCTGAAGCGACTGTAATGCCTCCAGAAAAATTAAAGGAAGTTGCGATGGATATAAAATCTATATTAGATAAATCTGGTGTTAGTTACGATAGCGTTTCATTTGAACCGGGAAGATATTTTGTAGGAGATGCTGGTATGTTTATTACAAAAATAGTTAAAGTAAACGATAATAGATGGATATTTTTAGATATCGGTAATCACATCTGTCCGAAGTTTGCACGATGTTCTTTAAGATTTTACAATGTTTCTCAAATTAATGAACCTCATAAATACAAAACCTCTATTGCAGGAATTGTCCCTACAGATCAAGATGTATTAGCAAAGAATTATTTCTTTACAAAATATTTAAAAGAACAAGATTTCGTGCTGGTAACTAACACTGGTGCTTATTGTTTGACTTTCTCTAACCGCTTCCCCTACCCCTTACCAAAAATCACTCTTGTGACGGATGAACACTGCAAACTAATTTTTCATCCCGAAAGGGATAGAGATATCTCCTTGATTTAAGTTGAAAGAACACTCAAATCACATAATATCCTAATAATACATTAATTCTAATTTTTTCATTCTTATCTCTTTGTAGTATAAAAGACGGAAAGGAGTAAAAATGGAATCTTTCATTAATAAAGCACGTAAAAGAGAAGTAATCAGACCAACAGTAGAAAGTTTTGGATACGCTAATATAAAGATAATCGGTTGCGGGGGTGCTGGTAATAATACAATAGATAGATTGATGAAAATAGGAATTAGAGGTGCTACATGCGTTGCAGTTAACACAGATTGTCAACATTTAGATAGTGTTGAATCGCATGTAAAATTACTAATTGGTAAAAATCTCACGAAAGGATTAGGCGCAGGGGGAAATCCTGAAGTGGGAAGAGCTGCTGCGGAAGAATCTCGGGAAGATTTGACCAGAGTGTTAAGAGAGTCAAATTTGGTTTTTATTACATGTGGTGAAGGAGGTGGTACAGGAACAGGTAGTGCACCAATTGTAGCAGAAATAGCCAAATTAGAAGGAGCCATTGTTGTGGGAGTAGTTACCTTACCTTTCGATACAGAAATAGGTCGGATGGATAAAGCCAAAATAGGATTAAATCTTTTAAAGCGTTATGTAGACACTTTAGTTGTTATTGATAATAATAGATTATTACAAATTGCACCTAATTTACCAATTATCGAAGCTTTTAGCGTTGCTGATGAAGTATTGGCAACTATGGTAAAGGGTATCACCGAGACAATCTCTCTCCCTTCTTTGATTAATTTGGATTTCGCTGATGTCAGAACGATATTAAGCACAGGTGGTGTTGCTATTGTAGGTGTTGGTGAGTCAAACAATAAAGATAATCGAGTTGATGATGCAATTAATGATGCATTAAATACTCCATTGTTAGATGTAAGTATTGACGGAGCAAAGGGAGCGTTAATTCACATTTGTGGAGGAAATGACATGACGCTTGCAGAAGCAAATTCAGTTGCTAAAAAAATATCTGGAAAAATGGATGTAAACGATTCAATGGTAATATGGGGTGCTAGAGTTTCTGATGAATTTGATGGCTTTATTAGAGTTATGCTCTTAATAACAGGTATTAAGTCTCCTCAAATTTTTGGAAGTGGGTATTCAATGAACAGACCTCTCTATAAATCAAATATTAGACCAGCAAAGATTAGTTTATCTGATGACATTTTTAATATTAACGAAATCACATTTGATTAACTTTTAATATACCTTTTTATACCTTTGCTTAAAATAGATGGTATGAATGGTAGGTCTTATCAAGACGTACAAGATGAGGTTGAATTATTACGTAGGATGATCTCCTGATTTGTTAAAAGAAATTATCTATGGTAAGGATTTAGGAAATCATATTTTGAAAATGTGCAATGATACATTTTCGTGATAATATTTAAAATTCTGGTTTGTAAATTTGTTTAAATTGTTCTTTCTTCTTTTCATTATACTTATTTTCCAAAAATTTTAAGACCACATGATGGGGTATTCCTTTAATGAGCATATTTATAGCTTTCCGAGCAACTTGTAAATCTTCGTAAAGTGCGATAACAGACACAGTTTTTCCATATACAGAGACAAAACTCTCAGCATATCTTTCAATTGCTCTTCTCATTTCCCCATTTCTTCCAATAACTCGACCTTTAACTCGTTTTATATGTTTTTCTGACTTCCCTAAAATGGAAAATAAATTAAATATCTCAAGATCATAATTTTCTTCCAGTAATTTCATAGCTTTTGCGGGATTAAAACCCCTATTAATAGCATTAATTATTTTTTCAGCCGTGTAAACGTTTAAGGGAACATAGTTCGCATCACCTATTCTAGGGGAAACATCACAATCACCGGTCTTACTGTCTATAGTAATTTTTACTCCTAGTGTTTTCTCAATCTCGCTCTTAATATTTCCATCTTTTCCGATCAGAACCGCTATTCTATTTTTTCCAATTTTCATATAAACGCTCTAACTTCTGTTATCATTTAGAAGGATTTAATATTTTTAAACATTGATCACTTCAAAGTAGAATTCTTCTGGATCCGATGCTTTTATTCCTAATTTAACAAAGTAATTGAAAATATTTTTGATATCTCTTGCTAGATAAACCTCCGCTTTAGGGTGTTGGATTGAAACAGCTTGAGATATATCAATAATAACTGGTTTTTGATTATGATATAAAATATTAAATTCGCTCAAGTCTCCATGAACTAATTTTGCCTCTCTATATAATTGTTTTATAAAATGTAAAATTTCCGAAAAAAGATTATGTGGATCCTTGGGTGCTTTTATATCCTTCAATAATGGCGCAGGTATGGATTCAAAACCAATGTAATCCATTATTAATATATTGTCTCTAATGTATATTGGTTTGGGAACGCTCAATCCCACTTTATAAGCTCTTTTCAAATTTTTATATTCTTTACTTGCCCAAAGGAAGATAATTTTCGACACATTATGAGGTATTTTCTTAAATCTAGGATCTCCAATAATATAATTTCTCATCCACCTTGAAGTATTACTATCAATTTTATAAATTTTGAGTGCTACCTCGTTACCATCATTATCATATGCTAAATAGACATTTGCTTCTTTACCTGAAGATATTACTCCTTCTACTCGCTCTAATGGTCCGTTTACAAGCAGTTTATTAAGATTGAAAACTGTTCGTTCATCAAAAACAGACTCGATTGCCGCTCTTTTTTTTGATTGGTCGATCTTTTTGATTCTTTTTAAATCAATTCTTTTTTTCTCTAATTGATCGATGGTAGAGTCGAACTCCTTTTCTGATTCTTCTTCAATGAATTCATCAGTATTATCATCAGATTCCTCATCAAATTCATCCACATTAATAACCTCATTCAATCTTTTGAAATTCCTTCCCATTGAGAAAATAGGAATAATCTTTTATCAATTTATCATTTGTCTTATTTTTTAGTATTATTTTACTTTTAGTTATACTTTCAACATGGTACTCCACGTTGTTTATAACAATCTTGTCGTTTAAAGAAAACGGTAAAAATTTTACCGAAGTTTTTAACCTATATAAATTTTTACCTTTCTGATTGTCCCTTCCCACCAATTTCTTGGTTCTTCTCATTAAAAAGTGATAACGAGATTTTAAATATTTAATAATATGGTTCATTAATTCATTAGTACTGAGAAATAAATCTATACCATATCTTTGTTCTTCTACTCTTGAAATATATTGTCTCTGATCTTGTCTAAAAATATTGTCAGTAAAATTTTCTATCTCTTCTAAAACTTCTAGAATGAATTCACTTTGACTCTCATCATTCACACGTAATTGAAGGATTGATACAAAATATGTGCCACTCCGTATATTACTACAATTACTGCAGAGTGAGTGATTTAATATAACTTTAACCTCCGCTTTATGAGTTACGTTTGAATTTTCTTTCAAGGTCCCGTTAATAACCACTTCAACAGACTTCAATAAATCCTTAGAAGAGAATTCTAATGAATTCTCATTGAATGAAATCGAAAAATCAATTTGATTCTTTTTCATTGGTTTTAATAAGAACTTCTGAATCATTTCACTCAATATCAAAAATAAGTCATCTTCAGAGGGCTTGACCCATACATCCTTTCTGGAATAACTTCCACAATCCATACAAACATTGATTTTAAATTTTACAGGTAGGTCAAATAAGGGGTGTTCCTTTAGATAACAGTCAAGACACATCCCAAAATGAGGTGAATCTTCATTTAATCCTTTTCCGCATATCGCACAGAATCGATTAGGCATTAAAACATCATCTTTATTGCCATTGGAATTCCATTTATCAACCTAACACCCGCTCTAGGCAATAAATTGCAATCTATTGCTTTTTTGATTATATTCTCCCCTACTATATTGAAAAAAGAAGCGGCTTTCAGGATTTCAATAGCTGTTTCTAAAGGCATTAGTTTTCCACCATAAAACTGATTAGAGATTTCAATCCTTAAATTACCCTCTTTAAAGGATTGATTTAACAGTTCTTCATCACAGCAAGCAATTGTTTCATTATCTAGGTTGTAGTGTATTTTCAGATATACCTTCATTGACTAACCTTTTCATTCTTTTTTATTTTTCCCTAATTTCTTCCCTCGCACCGCAAGCGGTACATTTTAAATAACTTTTCTTTCCTTCTCGTTGAATTTGCGTGTCAGGTTTCTTGCAAATACTACATAGCACGTATGTTTTTGTATAATTCTCGATTAATTTGTTTAAGACTTGATCTTTATACTGACCTTTCATAAATAACTGTTGACCTCTAATTTCTCCCATAGTGCCTGCCTTTTTTAAAAAAATTCCTAAAAAATGCCGTCTATCCCGATTTAACGTATTTATTATTTTATTAAAATTTGTAATATATGTATTTCGACTTTCAATTCTCAGCTCTACCTTAGGGATTTCAAATCTTGAAGATTTTTTAACATTGTCGGGAATCTTCTCGTACGCTTTATCTAATATATCTTCGTAATTTTCTAAATCCATTATAATTTCATCTGTTCTTAATATTATAAACTTAAAAAGTAAACCATATGAAAAATATTTTTCCATTATTCAAAATAAAATTCAGAAATAAATAACTTATCCTTATTCTTGAAATAATCAAATAGTTTTTAATTTTCGAGGATGAATATACTGCTCCCTTTTTTTTCAAGATCTAATATATTGATTAAAATTCATCATCCTCAAATATGTTATCTACATCAATTTCCTTTGAAATTTCATCTATTTCGTCGTCCGGAGCAATATTAATGTCTTGAATATCTTCAGATTTAATTCTATTAATTATTTCTGCATCTCTTAATAAAATATAGTTGGGTTCTTCAACTAGCTTGATAATTTCTATTAGTACTAATAAATTTCCCTGTTCTTTTCTAAGACGACCAACAACATCAACAATATCTCCTACACTAAAATTTCTATAATTTTCAGGAATGGCATTATCGATAATTCCTCTGATTACGTTTGTACCATCATCTATTATCAAAGTCAATCGTACAGTCTCAAGATCTTCACCATCAAAACCAAAATCGTCGATTTCACTTATTTCTTCAGTCTTCTTAATTATAGTGCCGATGATACGTATTCTTTTTACTTTTCCAAAGATAGTATGGAATATATTCTTATTTTCATCATATTTACTATCAGTAATATGTTTTATCCAACAATGTATTGCGGGATTTCTCTTAAAACTAGGTCTATCACTCATGTGATTCATTAATTATTAATGATAATTAAAAAATATTTAGTGTCTAATTTAGGAGTAATTATTAAAGGAATAATATTATATTCTTCTCTTTTTCAGAAATATTAAACTTTAAGTTTTCTAAAATAAAGCTAAGTGTATTATCAGTAAATAATGGTAGCGGGGGTTCGATTTGAACGAACGATCTCAGGGTTTCCCATTCAAAAGAACGGATTTTCTTGTTATCCCGCTCTTCATCGAGGTATGAGCCCTGCGGCATAAACCAGGCTAGCCCACCCCGCTCTAAATAATTTTATGAGATTATTTTGTTCTGATCTATATTAATTCTATATATTACAATATAAATCCCCTAATAAAATGTTTTACTTTTTACCTAGACTTGGTTTTATATATTATTTAATATCATGAAAGGAGATCATAAAGACTCAAAGTTCCTTATTTCTATTTTGATATCCTTTAATTCTATATAGAAAAAGTTTAACTTCATATTTTAATTACCTAATAAAAGATAGCATAAACAAGAAGAATTAAATGCCTTTATTTAACAATCCTCTATTAGACTTTCTTCTCAATCCCTGGTTTATTATATCCTTAATCTTTTGGTTGGTAGTTTTTCTCTTGATGTTTTTGTTAAGAAAGCGGAAGGGTGCTACTTATCTCTTTTTTCCATTAGTAGCTATGTTCAAAACGAAAAGATTAAACAAATTTATTAATAGAATTTCCAAAAAAGCCCCAAAATTTTGGAAAACTATATGGACTATAGGTATATTTATTTCATTTGGATTTACTATTTATGCGTTTTATTTCTTTTTTACAAATTTTGTTAATCTTCTAATTAATCCAAGAATCGAACAAGCAGTGGTTCCCCTTATCCCAGGAGTAACTATTGATCTCCCATTATTGTTTTATTTAATTCTCCCACTTCTTTTCATAGTAACTACTCATGAATTTGCTCATGGAATTGCTGCTAGCGCAGACGGAATTGATGTTAAATCTACAGGGATTCTTGGAGCAGGTTTGTTTTTTATTATCGGATTTGGGGCATTTGTTGAAGTTGATGAGAGAGAATTAAATTCAAATAAGGTTAAACGAAACACTCGATTAAGGATCGCAGCCGCAGGTACCTTTGTTAATGGGATCACTGCAGGGATTGCTTTTTTATTGATATTAACTTTTCCTTTAATTATTGCACCTTGGTATCGCAACGTTTCTCAAATAAGTTTAGTGCTTACAGAAGCCCAAGGGGGTTTCAATGAAGGAAATCTTGCTAATGGAGATGTAATATTAGCAATTAAGACACAGGGAGCTTTAGATGATGATTATATTTCACTTGACAACTATGCGGGCACAACTCTAAATAATATATTAAGCAATAAAACTAGTATAATAACTACTGTTGGTGATAATCTTACCATCAATGTTTATACCCCTTCGAACGATTCATTCCTCGAAAAAAATGTTACTCTAGGACCCCGCTATTATACTGGTATACTTTATGAATATATATCTGATACACAATTAAAGATAACTAAAATTTACAGTGAGAGTGAAGGGGGTAATAATTTCGATACAAATTTAACAGAAGGTTTAATAATTAATGAAATTAATGGTATCGCAATCAATCAAACTAAAGGAGATACATTAGGGAAGGCTTTAACTTCATATGGTTTAAGTTATTTAACTCTGGGTACAGGTTCAGAAAATTATACACTCAATCTCAATATTACTGGAGTTGTTATTGGAATTTATACCAACTCTTATTTTATGTACAAAAATAGTGTAGCGAAATTCTTTACAAGCTTTTGGCCAGAATTTTGGTTGAGAGAAATTGGATGGCTTTTTATTGCGGCATTTAGTATAACATTATTTAACATGGTACCATTACCAATATTCGATGGTGATAGAATAGTTAAAGAACTCATCAATTGGGGTATAGGAACGGATTATAAATCAATAAGGAAAAAGAGGGATAAATTTTATTTTAAATCAGATGAAAATGATTATGAACTCTCAGAATATCGAGTTGATAAGGTAGATTCAATTGAAATAACTTTAGGTGATCAATCAAGATTCACCGATTCAAGCAGCATTATACTCGCCGAAGATAAGTATGAACTTTTTGATAAAACTGGTGATGGTTTTAAAGATACAGTTACTTTAAGTCTTCCTGAACAAAAATCTATATCTGAGGGGAGTAAAGTTGAAATTGCATATGATTATTCGTATGATGAGAAAAGAAACATTAAGAGATTAATCCTTAATACTCTAAGGATTATCACATTAGTTATTGTAGCGGGTAATTTTATAATATCCTTTGTTAAATTTGGCTCGATTCTCTTTTGGATTTAGTCTTTCAACCTAACTTAAATGACTTATGTAGCAGAAATGGTTTCTATGAGTAATTACAATATTTTTTTAAAGAGAGGCAAGTGTTCAAAGTGTCATAATTCAATAATAATTCAGAGAAAATATTCAGGAGAAGAACTATGTCCAACATGCTTCGAAAAAAATATTGAAAGAATTATTTTCAAGACTATATCGAAGTACAAAATGTTACAAAGGAATGATAAAATTATTATCGCTGTATCAGGTGGAAAAGATTCTCTTACTTTACTCCATAACATAAATGAGATTCAAAAAAAGAGATATAAATCTGAACCCATTATCGCATTAACCATTGATGAGGGTATTACAGATTATAGAGAGAAATCCATTAAAAAGGCCGAGAAGTTTTGTAAAGAACATGATATTGAGCAAAAAATAGTCTCATTTAAAGAAAAAATGGGATATACATTAGATGAGATTATTAAGAAGAAAAAGGATCTTCCCGATTATAAATATGCGTGCAATTACTGTGCAACAATTAGAAGAAGATTACTTAATGATGAAGCAAAAGAATTGGGGGGAACAATTTTAGCGATGGGACACAATCTCACCGATTTAGCAGAAACTTACCTCATGAATATTTTGTACAAACGATTCCATTTAATTGCAAACCAATACATTTTTAAAAAAGAAAGTTCAGAGATCGAGGAATTCTTTATAAAGAAAATAACTCCCTTAATGAGGATTCCCGAAGAGGAGATATTCCTCTATGCGAACATCAAAAAAATAGATTATTATCCATCACATTGTTATTACCGTGAAAGAGATCCCATCATCCGAAAGAAAGTTTTAGATTTTATTCAAGAATGTAAAAAGTCAAGCCCCGAAATCGAATTTAATTTACTCAACGGATTTCTGGAATTATCAGCCATTCTTTATAACCAAAAAGGAAAAAATAGGGATAATAGATGTCAATCGTGTGGGTATCCGTGCGGGAATACTCAATTATGCTTATTTTGCCATTATAAAAAAGAATTAAATGAAAAAATTTAAGCTGTTAGATATTCTCCCATTTCTCTTAATTTTTGATATTCTCTAATTTCTTCCTTAAATAGAGGTACTTCAATCAGATTTATATTCAATTTTTTATGAAAAACTTCCCTTATTTTTGATAAATTTGCTTGTTGCATTTTCCTTCTTGCTTTACAAAATTCACACAGTTCTGTAGGATCTCGATATAATTGATTAATGATTATTGTAGAGACAGGAATATTTTGCTTAATTAACTCATTTAATAAACGTCCCGTTTCAGTAATTGCCATTTCTTCAGAAATCATTACTATGATAAATGAGTTCTTAACGGGATTAGTGAGATCTTCCCTAGCATTTAAAATTGCATTGTTTAACTTTTCTAACACTTCTAATGAATTATCCTCTGTTTTCTCTTCTCGTGTAAAAAGTCTCTTAACTACCCCAAACATATTCCCAATTTTCAATCTCATCTTTATTAATTTCCCAATCCACCCTGATAGGGTCTCCGGTAAACTTAAAAATCTTAATGTGTGACCAGTGGGTGCTGTGTCAAATATAATTAAATCGTAGTCATGTTCAGTTTCGACAAATTCTAAAATTTTTCCAAACGCTAAAGCTTCATCAATTCCCGGTGGAGTCATTGAAGTAATTTCTTCCATATCCCCAAAGATTGGCAAATTATCCATCAATCCCGACATGCCCATCTCTTCCATAGGATTTACGTTAGTTAAGTTGCGAAATTCTGACATATTTGCTTTCGGATTGATTTCCAAAGCAGTAAGATTCTCGATCCCTTCAATCGGCGTAGCAATTCCTGGTGTTAATTCAATTCCTAAACTATCACCCAAAGAATGAGCGGGATCAGTACTAATAATTAAGGTGTTTCTACCATGTTCTGCTGCCCATATTGCTGAGCTTGTGGCACAACTGGTCTTACCAACCCCTCCCTTCCCCCCAAACATAATCATTTTTAAATTTAAGAGTTGATCTTTCAATCCCATTCTACTCACAGAAGTTATTTTCTCTTTTTCTAAACTATTCTAAACTAGAATTTTCTTATTAATAGTCGATTTTATACCGTAATATTGCTGCTATACCACCAAATGTACCATTTAACATTTCCCCTTCTTCTGTTTCAGTTGACAAAATTTCTACATTTGAGCCGGTTGATTCAGCTAAATCACCAAGTTGTTCGATAATTGTTATCAATTCGATTACTTTAAATGAATTTGAACTACAATTTGGACAAGTCTCATCTTGTACATCTCCTTTAAATTTTTCCAATAATCCATGTTCCACAATTCTTTCCTCTTCATGCTCACAATTAGAACATGTTAATTTTACTTTGTATATATCCAACTTTTCAGAAAGTAAGAGTGTATCGACAGCACCATAATTTAATGCTCGTTGTACCTCTTCTAATCCATATGATGCTAATCCTGTCTCATTAACAACTTCTCCCATAAAGCGTTGCATTAAATTTTTTTCACGAACATACTTCACATTTTCCATTTGATCTTTTACCTTTTCAACCAAAGCTCTAATACCGTCAGCTCCACCGTAACCAATATCTACAACGTCTAAAATTTTGTCTCTTAATCGGTAATCTAAACTCTCATCTTTTACAAATTTTTCTTTTGACGGTCCAGGACCTCCTACAAAAATACCTTGTAAATCTTCAAATTCTAAAAATTTCTCATTTATGGTCTCAGATATTCTTCGATAAAAAGCAAGCTCAGCTTCTTCATTTAACCTTTCAAATCGTCTCTGTGATTGACCTCCAGCGGCATGCTTTGAACGAATACCTGAAGTAAATTCTTGGATAATTTTGATAGTATTACCTTTAATATAAGCTGCTACTGAATTTTTTCGTCCAATTACTAATAGACCAAAGCTCTCCCTAGGAGTAAGCATTTCTTCTAAAGGCCATAATAGAAATTCACTTGCACAATGATATCGAAAAGTAGTTACCCTATCAGGAGGTTCTACAATATATAACTCATTCTTTTCCGTACCCGGTGTATTACTTTGAGGAATTGCCCCAGAGAACATTACTATTCCATTTTCGGGTACATCCTTAATATTTTTTAACCTTCCAAGAAGGCTGCTAATACTATCTAATACATTTTTTCTTGTTAACTTTGATTTAATATTTTGGCTTTCACTCACTTCATTCTTTAAATAATTTGTAACATCTGAGATCTTCCTATCATGAGGAATATACAATGAAATTAACTCAGTATGAAACCCTCTTTTATCCTTTAGATCTCCTAACAGTAGTTTTGTTTTGTAGATCTTTAAATCATTCGGTTTCTTTTCTGCTGACGTACTCATAAACCATCAATAAAGGTGATAAATTATCCAAAAGATTAATATTTTTTCTTTATACCAATCTATATAAAGACCTTATTTTAATTCATGTGAAATAAAATGGTTCCGAATGAAAACAAAAACCATAGTGTTCCTAAATCACACCCACGCTATGCTAGTCTACAAGATCGACATAAAATTATTGATGGGATGAAAAATTTAGTGGTAGCAGAAGCGGGTTTAATAGCACATGGACGAGGAGAGTGTTTTGATTATATCCTAGGTGAGAAGACCTCTGAAGCTGCGCTAAATGCTATAAAAGCTGCTGCAGCTTTACTACTTACCGCACTAAATCCTGTTATTAGTGTAAATGGAAATGTTGCGGCTTTAGTACCTAATGAACTTGTTGAATTATCTCATTTATTAGAAATACCTCTAGAAATAAATTTGTTTTACTTTAAAGAAGGACGGGTAAAAGCCATCACCGATGTATTAATAAAAGCTGGTGCTACTGATATTAGAGGCACAGATGAAGCTTCCATGACCGAACTCGAAGGACTTGAAAGTAACAGAAGAAAAGTAGATTTTATCGGAAAGGCAGATGTAGTCATGGTTCCCTTAGAAGATGGAGATCGTACTGAAGCATTGAAAAAATTAAATAAACAAGTGATAGCCATCGATCTAAATCCTCTCAGTAGGACAGCTCTTTGGGCGGATATTACCATAGTAGATAATATTACAAGAGCTATCCCTCAAATGATAAAAATCGTTAAGGAATTAAAATCATTAAAAACCGAGGAATTAATTGAAATTTTAACTAATTTTGATAATAAATTGAATATTCAAAAATCCTTAGATCTAATAATTGATTATATAAAAATTCAAAAAGAAGAAGCTTTTAAAATCCTTTACTAACGATTTATTTTTCTATTCATAAAAGCTTAAAAGCTTCAAATCCTATATCCTATATATAAATAAGGCTGTTCTTTCATAAATGACCTCTTAGACAAGGATATCAATGACTACTAACAAAGAGATAAGAAGTAACACGGTAGATCATCTAAATAACCATGAAATTATAATAAGAAGATGCACATTAGACGACTTAGACGCTGTCATAAGAGTAAATGAGCGAGAACTACCAGAAGATTATCCTTACTTTTTCTATAAAAGCATTCTCGATAATTATCCAGAAGCATTCTTGGTAGCACAAAGTTATGATGGAAAAATCATCGGCTATATTATGTGGAGAGTGGAAAAGACCCCAACCCTAGATAGCTTACGATATAGTACAAAAGGGCACCTTGTATCTATTGCAGTGTCCCTAGAATATCGAAAAAGGGGCGTCGCGAAAGCACTACTGTCAAACAGTATGGCAGCAATAAAGAAATATAAGATCCAAGAATATGTTCTTGAAGTGAGAGTATCCAATTATAATGCTATTAAATTATATGAACAATTCAACTTTCGAGTCGCCAACATCAAGAAAAAATATTACCGCGATGGAGAAAACGCATATTATATGGTTCTAAACTCAAAAAAAAGTTAATCTGTCGCAGTTTCCAATCCTTTAATTAATGATGTTAATAGTTCATTAATCGGGACCCTTACCCCTAAATCATCTGCATATGCTACAATCCTCCCATTGATATAATCTATTTCTGTTGGATTCCCATTAATAATATCCTGCAACATAGAATTCTTATTTTCTGCTGTCTTCCTTGCAACCTCATATGTTAGGCCAACATAATCTTCCTCTTTCAGGTTAATTCCTTTGAACTTCGCGATTTGAATTGCTTCTTTAATCGTTTCACTCATTAAAAGTTTTAATCCTTCAAATTTTAATAATTCACCGTTTCGTAACCTTGTTAATGCCCCAAATGCATTTATTCCTATATTTACAAATACCTTTTCCCAACTCTCCTTTATAATATTCTCGGCTATAACAGTCTCAAATCCCGCTAATTTCAAGAGATCAGCGAGTAATTTTATATTATTGTCACTTAACGTTCTATCACTTACTTCCTCTGGAAATGCTAAGCCGATTTTTGTTAAGCCCTCACCAGTATGAATCACCTTACCGGGCGCCTTCAACAACGCTCCATTCATCGTGACTGCTCTTACAATTTTTGATTTCAAAACGTATCTACTAACTACATCCTCATTACCAATCCCGTTTTGTAAGATGACTATATGCTTACTCACATCAACTAGTTTTTGATATTGTCTAACCGCCTTCTCAATATCATATGTCTTTGTAGTTAAAAAAATAAAATCAAATCCGAAAGATGAATCCGCTTCAATATTTTCTTCTAACAGTTTCTCGTCTTCGTATGCTTTAATAGTGCTAATCATTTGAATTTTTTGATTTTTAACAATCTGTAATCCATCCTGATTAATTGCTGCAGCATGATCACCCAAACATATAAATCTTACATCCAATTCGAAAAGATCAGATTCAATATTCGCAAGATACCCTCCAAACAAACTGCCGATCGATCCTGCACCAATAAATCCTATTCTTATCTTTCTTTTACTCAAATTCCTTCCAAAATCCTATTAATGTTTCTTTTAATTACATTCCTTTACTTTGACAATTTGTAATTTATTTAATAAATTTATCTAAACCCATCTGACCTTTTGAATATTTACCCGATTTCTTTTTAATATCTAAAAGATTTACCTCCTCGGGTAACTTCCTTGGCTGAACCCCCAACTCTTTCATCATCATAAGAGAATTTTTTACAGCGTATCCCGAAAAGTGATTATTAAAATAGATCCCGATTTTCTCCACTTTGGGAATAACCTCTTTTATTGATTGAGACCATTCCTTTATTTCCTCTTCTTTGAATAGATAATCGAACCAGATCTCGTCACCATATCCATGAAATCTAAGATACGCAAATTCTGGATTCGTTATATCCATCCGAGGGGGTAATAATGGCTCAACTACAGCGCAATATGTAAGCCTTTTTTTCTTTAAGAACTGAAAAACTTCGTCAACTAACCACGACTTATGCCTAAACTCTACAACAATATAATAGTTTCCTCTCTCTCGATCCCCTGGCCAATTCTCAACAAATTCTTTTAAATTCATGAAATGCTCTTTCTTAGTAAATGTGGGCGGAAGCTGAATTAGAAATGATAACAGTTTATTCGCCTCAATTAAGGGATCCATAGCGCTCAAATAATACTCTAGGTCATCCAAGCAAAGATCTATATCTAATTTATGAGTGTGAGTAACAACTTGAGGTATTTTTGCTGAAAATAAAAAATTCCGAGGAGTTTTATTTACCCAATTTTCCACAACCCATCTTGAAGGTATATTATAGAATGTCGTATTTATCTCGTTCGTCATAAAAATTTCCGAATAAAAATGAAGAAACTCCTCTTTCTCCAAACCTTTCGGATAAAACGGACCAACCCACTCATCATACCCCCATCCAGATGTACCAATCAATACCTTCCCAACCATATCTCGCTCTCAATCTTGTTTTTGTTTCTATAATATCTTCAATCTCATCTCTTCCTATTGCTAATAATTAACTTTTCTCATATTTAAACTTTAAAATTACCCAAATTTTCTGATTTCAATTCGATCCTCTCTTCAGACTCAGTATCAACTCATTATTATTTCATTAATTACCATCCCTCTAAACACCATTTCTGGCTTATAAAGTTTATGAGTCCAGACCATAAAATTTTTAACCTAGTATTGACTCATATATTTCGTCGATGGCATTTATAACGCTACAAAATATCTATTAGTAGCGCCAACGATATGTTATTGGTTAGCAAAATATCTCATCATATCATGATGACATATGGCCAATAGCTGGCTAAGGCCTCACCGAAGTACACCAGAAAAGTTGGTCTCAAAAATGGTGCCACAGGACGTGAGTGCTTAAACCAACCCTCACATTGGTTGGAATAAGTAAACCGAAGCCAAGCATGAAAAATCATGCTCATAGGAACATACTCCCTATATTATTTAAGGCTTCTTATCAATCGTCAAAATTGATAGTAAAATTATTTTATGTTATTTTATATAACAAAAACTTACTAATTCCGAATATAAAAACCCTTAGGCAAGCAATCTGAATCTTTCCTCAACTAGACGCCAATACGCCTCCGCTATTTGGTGGATATCTTGGCTTGGGAACCGATGAAGAGCGTGACAAGCTGCGATAAGCTCGGGTTAGTCGCACGAAGACGCTGACCCCGAGATCCTCGAATAGGACATCCCCTTGCGGCCCAATAATCCGCAAGATTCCCATTAGGGAAGGGGAACCCTGAGAAGTAAAACATTTTAGTATCAGGAGGAAAAGAAAACAATAGTGATTCCGTGAGTAACGGCGAGCGAAAGCGGAATAGATCAAACCGAATCCCTAGGGAAACCTATGGGAAATGTGGTGTGTGGACCTCGTACGACTTCCCTAGAGAAGATGAATACTCCTGGAAAGTTGAGCCATAGAGCGTGACAGCCGCGTAATTGTAAACTAGAAAGTTGCTGCGAGAGTTCCCGAGTAGTGCGGGATGGTTTTCTCGTACGAACATGCCAGATACACGCTGGCAAATCTAAATATGTCCCAAGACCGATAGCGTAATAGTAGCGTGAGCGAAAGATGAAAAGTAACCCGGAAGGGCCGTGAAAAGTGCTTGAAACCAAATAGCTTAGTAAGGATGCAGCCTGAAAGGATAGATTCTGCGTGAATGTAATCCGGTGACGGACCACCATAACGCAGAGGACTAGGGTTGCATTATCAGTCTGGAATCATTGGCCAGGGAGTTTACAGTAGTAGCGAGCTTAAGTGGATCACTCCACGGAGGCATAGGGAAACCAATATTCTTGCAACTTAGTCATCACATTAGGAAGATCTACTCGTTAAAGGGTGGTTCTGCTGCCCAAATAACGTTTAGCTAACCCTTCTAAGGAACTAAGCCAGAAGAATGGTCTCAAAGGGCCAAAAGTTTCTGCTGTAATACCCGAAGCCGGTCGATCTATTCCTGGTCAAGATGAAGTCGCTCGAAAGGGCGATGGAGGTCTGCACCAGTGCTGATGTACAATTCGCTTGGATGAACTGGGAATAGGAGCAAAAGGCTAATCTAGATCGGTGATAGCTGGTTCTCCCCGAAGTTGGTGTCAGCCAAGTCTCAGACGAGGTCGCCAGTGACGTAGAGCACTAATTGCGTGGTAAGGGGAAGAAATTCCTCTCCTCGCTCTTAAACTCCGAATTTGCTGGCACTGTAGACTCTGGGAAACGGGTTGGTGGGCGTAAAGTCCATCGCCGAGAAGGGAACAACCTAGACTTGG
>JBHLOF010000017.1:6189-49001 GCA_048940805.1 Promethearchaeota archaeon | reverse complement strand
AAATCTTCGTGAAACTCAACTTTCACGATTAAGGGTATATACTGCGGTATTATCTCCATATTATGACAATGATATCCTCGCTTCGTTAATAAATCATGCTAATAAGCTAGGGGTTATATTTTATATATAATACCATTTTATAATTGGTATACTTCTTATAACATAAAATTTCCAATGAAAAGATAGTGAGGTTTTTATATGCCAAAAATAGTACATTTTGAGATTAATGCAGATGATGTATCTAGAGCAAAAAATTTTTATGAGAAAGTATTTAAGTGGAAAATTCAGAGCTGGGAAGGAAATCCCGCCTACCATTTAATAGAAGCAGGGGAAGAAGGTGAACCTGGGATAAACGGGGGATTACAAAAAAGAGAAGAACCTGAAGACCAGATATTCAACTATATCTCTGTATCTTCGGTGGATGATACTAAAAAATTAATAGAGGAAAATGGTGGGACTATTGAGTCTCCTCGAGTTTCAGTACCGGGAGTAGGTCATTTCTACATGTTTAAAGATCCAGAAGGAAATAAACTAGGCGTTATGGAAGAAGATGAGAATGCTCAATAATTAATAAAATCTAAAAAAATATCTTTTTTTTTAATCTATAATTCAGATAAAAAAAAAGTAAGTAAGAAATCTAAACAAATTTACTCCATCGATATTTTCGATCAATTTATTATAATATTCAAAATTTACTGGAAAAATGTAGAATTTACCCGTTATTAATTTACTTTTTCTGAAAATTTTATTAATGCGTGAAAATTTCGTTTACGACAGTTCCGAGTAAAGGTAAATTATCTATATTTAATTCTTGGGATGTCTTAACCGCATTATTTAACTTCTCCCAGATCTCAGATTTATTTTTAATAGAATCTGAAAACTTATTTAGTTTCTTTATAGCAGGGTATGACTGTCCCTTACTGACATAACAAGTTAAAAAAGGTTCTACCGGTTTTATGAATATAGTGTTTTCCCCGATTTTAATACGATCGATTGATTTTGAGAAAACCTCAGAACTAAAAGTATTAAAAGCGGATATAAAGGAGCTAAAGAGATCGCTGTGATCAAAATCCTCTAAAAAGGTGTGGCTGAAACAAGCAATTCCCGAATTATCCATTATAATAAGTAAAATAGGATCTTCTTCAACTAAAGCTGGGGGTTCCATCATCTGTTTACCCTTCATATGATCCAAAGTTTTGTCTATTTCAAGTATTTTTAGTCGTTTAGATACAGGAGCTTTAATTAATATTTCTAATTGCTCTAATACCTTATCATGTTCGCTTGAAATTGTTCTAGCTAATAAGTGAAGTCCATGCTCATCAGCTATTCGCTCCGCTTTTGTAAGCAACTGTCTTGCATCACCAATATTCAGTTTAATTAATGCCAACTTGCCTTGCAAGAGATGAGTTTCTGCTAACAAACGATAAGAGCGTTGGAATTCACCAAAATCTAATAGTTTATTGATTAAAAGATTTATTTCAGGTAATACATCTTGGTTATTGTATGATTCCAGTTCAAATAAGTAAGTATCACACAAGTGAAGAAGTGCACGTTCAGTGAATTCCCAATTAGTTATTTCCTCTTGAACAATCTGCTGGAGTAATTCTTTAGATTTTTCTTGATCGAGAGAATTTGAACTCATTTTTAGCATTAATGCTTTATTTACTCGGTACGCTACTTCTGACCTCTTATCTTGTACTTGTTCGTTAATTTTTTCCATACGATCTAAATACTGTTGTGCTTGTTTAAGAGAATTAGCATCAAGTGAAACAACAAAAAGAGAATCTAGACCACCCATTATATTTCTTTTATTGTCAATTTCTTCCCAAATCCTAAGATTTCGCTCTAGAGCTTCTCTAGCAAGATCTAAATCCCCCTTTTGTCGATATATTAATGAAGAATTGTTAAGACATAATGCGATGTAAGTTTTATTACCTATTTCTTCTGCAAGAGTTAAACTTTGGTTAATGTAATCTAATCCAATGTCTAATTCACCTCTTACACCATTCAGTCCACCGAGATCTTTGAGGGTCATCCAATCGTCGCGCTTACGGTAAGTTCTTTGAATTTTGAGACACCGTTCTAGATAATCCATAGCTCGATCTAAGTTACCAGTCAAAGTATAAAACATACTGCTATATTGTAAAGCTAATGCAATTTCCTTTTTATTGTTACATTCTTCTGATATTTTTAGACTTTGTTCCCCATATTCTATAGCTTGTTCTACATCTCCACTCTTGTAAATACAGAACAAACTTTTGATTAATTTCATAAGGGCATCTTTTCTTGCAAACTCTGATTGGCGCTCTAGGGAAAGATCCTTAAGCAGATCCTCCCCTTTTGATAATAATTGTTGAACTAAATCAAGATCTTTTAACTCTAATAAAGCCCAGGCTTTAGAAATAAGACTATCGACTAAAAATGGTTGATTTCCTAGTTCTTGACTTATACTACACGCCTGGTCAGCGAATTTGAGAGCATCTGTATATTCACCAAGCTCATAATAGAGATTACTCTTGAGGAGATAACAATAGTTTTGGTCTTCAGAAGTGAGATCTTCTTTTTGCTCGTATTCTACCATAGAATCAAGAGCTTTATTATAGAAACCTTCGATAAAGAGCTGGTTTATATTTTCCAATTCTCTATTAATTAAATGTGGCATTGGATTAAATTTCTAGATAATTTAAAGTTAAATAAAAAGAAGTAGGATTTCCTTAAAAGATTTTTTTCTGATATTAGACTTTGAAAATACTAAATTCATGAGAAAAGTCATCTAATAAAGTAAATTTGAAATTTAGACTTGGTTTCACACATTTGTCAAAACATAAGTTAAGTTTATAAATTCCCATGATCATAATTTATCAGTAATCCAAAAAAATTACTTATTCCTAAAGAAAATGTTTAATTTGATTTCAGAAATTCTGAAAAATTAGGGAAAGTAAGAGTGTAAAAATTAAAAATACCAAATAATAGATTGACAAAATATCAATTAGTAACAAATTGACATTTTCTAAACAATCTAAAAAATCTAAAGAATTATGTATTGGAAGTGCTTAAAAATGAAAAGAAACCGAATCTCAATTATTGTTCTCTTTATTCTATGTCTCCCCATGTTTATTTACAGTCCTATGGGATTAATTAACCAGGTAGAAGAAAATCCAATAATGGATCTTGATAAATTAGAGTTAGCTCCTAGTGGAAATGTTCGACTCAGGCTTGGAGTAGTGGATTACATCGGAGGTAATGAAGGAAATTGGGATCCAGCGATATCTACCGGTGGTAATCGCATATATGATTATGGCTGGAATACTCTTGAGAAAATAGTATCGGGAAATGCCAATTTTACTGCTGGTACTTCTGGTGACTTAGTTTGGGAGGAATGGAAGCCAATACTCTGTACAGATTGGGTTGTGGAATATTGGCCCGAAGAAATAAACTCTCTTGGATTTAAAAACAGGGATGGTATTAAAGCAATAGATTTTACGCTCCGAGAGAATGTCAAATTCCATGACGGTTCAGATTGGAACGCAACGGTGATGAAATGGAATATAGATCGACTATTCATGATTTCTGGTAATTTGACTGGTAATGGAGATTTAACAAGGATGACAGATTTTTGGTTTGACGCCCAATATTGGGAGGATTACATTACTCCCAGCCATAACTTTTCTTCGTATATTGGACATAATAGTTACTATAACGGATTGAATACCTCTCAACCTCAATTAGTGGGTCAAGTTCCAATAGTAAAACAGGTATTAATATTAGAAAATAAAACATCAGGCGGACAAGTTAGGGTTGAATGGAATAGTTGGAACCAAGGAGGGCTTGAAGCGATCTGGGTAAATATGATCTCAATGCATACTTACAAAGATTACTATGATAAAGCAATTTATGGCTGGGATAATGATGATCCTTTTTACCCAGATCATTTAATTGGTACAGGAGCTTATAAATACTTAGCCCATGATGAAACAATTGGAAGGGGAACTTTAGGAAAGTTTGCAAATTACTGGAACAAAAGTGCACTTGAAGGTGAGGGGTGGTATAATATAGACTATATTGATTTTATTCATTACGATGATAAGATTACCCGTAATGCAGCTCTTTACAATCATTCCGTAGATTTTGCGTATGATGATTTCTGGAATCCAATAGATTATGATTATGTGATTGCAGATCCCCAACTCCAATATTTAGAGACCGGTGTTTCTGAACACTTAACGCAAATAACATTAAATTGTATAAATGAGACATGGTGGGCGTGGCCCGGTTATGATGCTTGGAGAAAGGGGTTTTATAGTGATACCGAAACATCAGGTGGAATCCCTCGAGCATTACGAAAGGCAATGAATTATGCATTTGATTATGATGCTTATATTAATGGTACGTTAAATGGCCGTGCTGTGAGAACAGGAGGATTGGTAGGAATAGATAATATCTACTATAATTCTAGCGCACCCATACCGGATTTTAATCTCACACATGCTCGAGAAATTTTGCTTACAACTGAAGCTGATATTTCAGGAGAAGTTTATACTGTTATGGGTGCAGCAAATGGTTACTCACCCGATCCTGATCTCTATAATTTCAGTAAAATGTGTGCTGATCGAGGGTTAACGGCAAGCAGCTTGGATGTAGAATGGCAAACGGTAGCTATTACCGCCCCCATTTTTACTCTTAATTTTTTCTGGGATGATGCCCACGAGGGTTTAAAGAATGTATTACAATCTTCACTTCGAAATATTGGGATAGCCCTAGTAGACAAAACTGGTGCTACGAATAAGGTGAACAACTCGATATGGTACGATTGTGTTAATCGTTATTGGTATAAGACTTTCGACGGGACTCATTCAACCTGGTCTGCAAACGCTTGGCCTCTAGATTATTATTATCCTAGATATTATCCAGGCGGATATGTTAATGTAAATTATCAAGATAATGAAGAGGGTCGCTGGCGAACTCAAGGTGGCGCTGGACTCCAGATATGGTGGCCTGGGTGGAATTTTGCGTTTTGTTATAATGAAGAAGTCGATTTTTGGTTAGAACAAATGTTTTATTCAAACCATTCAAGAAAATTGGAATGCATAAGTAATATTTCGAAAATCGTGCAAAATCAATTGTACCCAGTGATCTCAATATCCCAATATAAGAATGGGTGGGTGAATTGGGAGGAATGGGAAGTGGTGCGTTATTGGGGATGGCATAGTTATGCGTTAACTAAATTTGTAGGTGAAGCTGAAAGTTCTGGTTCACCTATAAAATTCAAATTTGGCACCCGTGCGGGACCTAATAGTTTAGATCCTCATGATGCTTGGGATTATGATTCTTGGAATGTTTTTGATCAAGTCGTCGAAACGTTGTTTGTCCATGATTTATCAACTCCAGAACTCAATATCATCCCATGGCTCGCAGCTGATTACGGCACATGGTCAGCGGATGGTTTAAGATACTTTGTTCAACTTAGAGAAGGGGTAATATTTCATGATGGGACACCATTTAACAAGGCTGCTGTAAAGTGGAATTTCGATAGGTTAAACCATTTAATGAGTAACCATACAGAGCCCTCCCGACTTTCTTCTTTATATCGTTGGCCCAATGGGACAAAAATTATCAATTCGGTTAATATTTATAACGCAACTCATATAGAATTTGTTTTAAACCACAAATTCGCTCCCTTCGAAGCCCTACTTTGTGCAAGTGGATCGAAAATCCTGTCCCCTCACTCAACTCCTCCGTATGATTATATTGAATTATTAACGGGAGTCTTAGTTGGAACTGGACCCTTTAAATATAATGAATATATCGAAGATGTAGAAGTAAGGTTTGAAAAATTTGATAATTACTGGGGAGGTGCTGCAGATATCGATGAATTAATATTTACTATTATTCCAGATAGCCAAGATAGAACTCAGGCTTTACTAGACGGAGAAATTGACTTTATAAATACTCCAGATAGAACTATGCTTCAAAAACTTAGAGATAATTCGGAGATCACTTTGGGAGGTACGCATTCAGACACAACGATATGGTATCTTGGAATGAATAATCAACTAATTCCTGTACATATGAGAAAAGCTATATCGTATACTGTTGATTATTATCGAATTATTGAAGAACTTATGAATGGTGAGGCTGTAAGACTGAAATCACCTCTTCCATTGGGCATTAGATATTTCAACTGGGGATTTAACGTTTCACATACAAACATCACAATAGCAAGGAAAGCTCTAATAGATTCTGGAATGTATTCTTCTCTACCAGGTCTGTATGATGACGAAGGTTGGATAACTAGAGCAGACACTAATCCTCTTGCAAGTTATAACTTTTCATATTGGTGGGGTCCCGATGATCCTCGGATGACTCTTGTAAATATACTGCAAGAGAATCTTGAAAAAATCGGTGTAAAGGTTCTAGAGGAGAATATAACTGGCCAAGAGTTCTTAAGGAGAGCTGCTGAAGATAAGAATTTGTTGGAGCTCTTTTATAGTGGTTGGGGTGCTGACTACAATGATCCCTATAATTACATCAACTCCTTTTTCTCCAATGATGGTAACTGGAATTCAGCTCAGTTTAGTAACGCTACTGTGCAAGGATGGATTGACAGCGCTGAATCTGAATTGGATCCGGGAATTAGAGAATTTCTCTACGATAAAATTCAACAAAGCTTAGTGGAAGAAAATTTCCCATGGTGTTGGTTGTTTGTAGCAAGAAATCACGATGCTTTTAACAATAAATTCGTCGGCTTTCTACCAAATCCTCTTGAAAAAGTATGGTTTCATTCTGTGCAATTATCAGTCCTTCAAATTAAGAGCAATTGGCTTGTTAATGAAGTTAACCTTGACGGAGTTATCTCATTAGGAGAATGGGATGAAACCATCGCTTATGATATATCTCTAAATCGTACGTGGGGATGGCCAAACAGGCAATCTGAACCAAGCTCGAAAGTCCTTACCGTCCGGTTTAAAAATGATGAAGATTGGTTATATATTTTATATGAGATCCCAAAAGCTCAACTGGAAACTGCGCCTGAATGGGCAGGAATAGAAGGTTTCTGGGAGTTTTTCAGTGATAGTGGAGTAGTAGAATTGGGTGGTACAACTAGAGACGAATATGGTTGGGATGGAACCCAATTTTATAATGATATATATAATTCAGGTTATAATAATGTGGAAGGAACGGGTTCATATGATGATATATACTATAGGTTTGAATTCAGAAAAGAATTAAATTCAGGAGATCCTCTAGATTGGAGTTATTGGCCTGGAGAAATGATGGGAAACTTAATAGCTCCAAAGGCGTTTCCACAATTTTTTGTTCTTTTATATGACTCTCAACTCGCTTCTACTTTTGAACAATACGTTACAATACAACTTAGCAGACAGCATTTAATCAGTAATTGGTTAACAAATGGGGTGACTCTGGATGGAGTAGTATCTGCAGGAGAATGGACTGATACAATCCCATATAATGTATCTCTTTACCAAGCAGGAGGATGGCCATCACCATTTTATCTTAGAAGCAATAAAGTACCTACTATCCGCTTTAAAAATGATGGCGAATGGCTATATGGGTTATATGAAATTGAATGGCCCGGACCAGAGAGTGGACCTGAACAAGCAGGTTTAGGTTCCTCAGGTTTCCTCGGGAACTCACGTACTCAAAGTGATGGTGCAAGTGTAGGGATAAGTGGATGGACAGACGACAGGTATGGTTTTGATGGATATCGCTGGTATACAGATGAAGGAGTTTCAGGTCAAAACGACATGGAAGGGATTGGTGTAAAAGACGTTAACCATTATCTATTCGAATTCAGAAAAAGATTAGACTCAAATGATGGATGGGATTGGGATCTGAATCCGGGAGGTACACTTGGAGATTCATTTGGTCCCCCTTGGTTTTGGGTTGCAGTAGCAGATTGGGACACTGGTTTTACCTATATTCAATATTTGATGCTGCAATTAACTTCTGGAACGATCCAAATTACGTCTGATTATAACTTGACATCAGATATATATTTTGGATCGGAAAATGGGTTTGAAATTGGTGCAGATGGGATTACTCTTGATGGTAATGGATATAAAATCATGGGAAATGGAAGTGGAACTGGAGTTCTAAATTATCATCAAGATTCAGTAACAATAAAAAATCTTACGATTCAAGAATTTGGGGCGGGGATTTCAATTTATGACTGTCAAGAAAATAATATAACATTGAATTACATATCAGACAATTTTGTGGGACTAAATATTTCCGCAACTAATAACAATGTAACTAATAATATCATTGCTAGAAATAATCTAGGAGTAATTTTGAGCGACCATTCTAACTACGTTTACCGAAATCTCTTGATCAATAATGATCAGCAGATATCGAACGTTAGTGGTAATGTTTGGGTGGACCCGATCAATAATGTAGGAAATTTCTGGAGTAATTATTGGGGTGAAGATTTAGATGGAGATTATATTGGGGACACAAATCTTTCAACAAATGGACATGAAGGTGTGGATTATAGACCTCTCTTAGATCCCTCAATTCCAGAAGGATATGCACCTTATGCTTTACCTTATGCTGATTGGTGGATGTGGGGACGTGGTGGTTCTCCCGTAACCATCCAAGGTTTAGATCCTTATGGGAGAATAATTTCGGTAGATGTTAATGAAATTGGCTTAAATGCATTCTATATCGAAAATGATGACGTGGATCCTGGGGAGGCTAGTGTAATGATCCTCATAGCTATCAATCCCGAAGACCCTATACTTGGGATTTATAGTTTTGAAGTAATCGCGACTGAGGAAGCTACTGAGGATACTAATTATTCTCTTACTGTGGTTTTTAGTGGAAATAATGAAATAATAGATGAGTTTTATTTCGAGGAAGTTCCTATAAATGAGGAAGAATACCACGAAATTAACATGATAACAGAGGAGGTAGAGGATCCAGAGCCTGGTGAGTCTCCCGTAATTGTGGAGCCTGGTGATGTTATTATGACGAGCTTTTATGCTCCTATAGTTGATGTGTCTCAACCAGAAGTTTCTGAACATATTTTTACCACTAGCGTAGAAGTGGTGGGTATTGCAACAGATGATACTGGTGTGGGAAATATCACAGTCAACGGGGTAGAGGTACCATTCACCTCCACTGGCAATCCTTTAAATGAAGTCTCTTTCTCCACTACAGTTGAAAACCTCGAAGTTGGTGAAAATGTGATAACAATCAATGTCACAGATAAAGATACTGTGAATAAATCCACCACGGTACAAAGGACGGTTATTGTCTCAGAGGAAACTGACCTAGTACCATTTATCCTATATTCACTTCAAGATATCATTGAAACGAATCCGGAGACACCATTAGCGGAGGAGCTAGAGGATGTTCTGGAGAAAACAGAAATTGCGTATGAGGAATTGATAAAAGATCCTCCTGATTATCTAGCTTTTGTGGGAGATCTTGAGAAAGCGATTGCTGATCTCGAAGAATTAGTTATGGATGGATTATTAGATCCTAATGAAGGCGAGATTCTCATGGATCTGTCTTTAGCAATCGCTCGAAACCTCGCCATGATTGTTATTAACGAGGCTATGGCACATAACGGTGATCAAGATAAAATTGAGGAAGCATTGGAGTATATAGATGAGGGTGATATATTGCGAGAACTAGATATGTTCAAAGACTCCGTCGATAAATATAAAGATGCTCTAGCAAAAGCCGAGAGCTTGTTACCATAAATCTAACAGCGAAATGTGAAGAATCAACTTAGAATACAAAAGTATAAAGATTTATTTTTTTTATTTTATCTATTTATCTCGTATCTAAGAACCGGATAAAAAAATATTTATTTACTAACGTTCCTATAAGCTAATTTTATTATAGGTTTATATCTCTCAGCATATTCCCTTCCTAAACTTATGCTGAGTTTCCTGCCACCACATCTGTATCTATTTTCTCGTGTCATTTCAGCTTCCCAAAAATTCCCCAATTATTATTAATTTAGAAAATAATTGAAAAGAAATAACAAAAGTAAATTATTCTATTATTTCTGCTACTTCTGTGGGTTTTGTAGGTTCACTAACTTCTATAACCTCTTCAGTCTCCAATAGCTTCGCCCTATCAATAACTTCAAGCTGCCTAATCTTCGTGAATACCCATATAGCAATCGGTTGGATAATTCCTAATAGTGCAAAGAGTAGAAATAGAGGAATAATACCCATAATCTCTGATAATGGCCCCGCAAGAAGTGCTCCTAAGGGGGCTATTGCCATTGAGATCATATGATCGATTGACATAATTCTGCCGATTTTATCTTTTGAAACCACATTTTGTATGATTGCTAAGTAGGTTGCAACAGTAATCGGAAAAAGTACCCATGCTGGGAATAAAGAAATCATCATTAAGATAAAATTCCCTCTAGGAGCAAGAATTGCAGGTATTTCACATATAAAGAATAGAGATGCACCTATTATGTTAATTTTAATTTTATGTTTCCAAGTTTTTTTAATTGACATTATTAGAGATCCTAATATATTTCCTATCTGCGCGGACGTCATAATTAGAGCAAGATCAAAAGCTGAACCACTATGAGTGTATCGAACAAAATAGGGCATCAAGACTGTCCATGGTCTATTAAGAAAATTCCATAACATTGCAAAAATAATCATCGCAAGAAGACCTGGAACCAATTTAATAGTCAGTAAACCTGTTTTTAAGTCTTTAAAGAAAGATTTCTCAGTAGTCTCTGTAGAGTACATTTGTTGAACTGATGGTATTTTTATAAGAACTAAAGGAACAAGAGCTATCAAAAAAGTTATAATATCAATGAAGAAAATTTGTTCTACATTATTTTGAAAAAATTCTAACAAAGTTGCTGCTATGATTGGTCCTATGCTGTAGATCAAACCTGAAAATAAGAAATTAAACCCATTTACTCGACTTAACTTTTCTTTTGAAACCATTATAGGGATTAAAGACTGAACAGCGGGTAATTGAAATGCAAATAAGCTAGCGCGAAATAAATTCATCCCTAATACTAACCATACACTATTAATTTCAAGGAGAAAAAATGCGAATAGCATTAGAGTAACTAATGCTTGCATAGTATCTGAAATTGCAATAATAGCTTTTTTATTCCATCTATCAGATAAAACTCCAGCAAATGGAGTGACTACAATTTGGGGGATAAACATCAAGAAAACTGATATTGACAAAATTATGGCACTCCCAGTTTCTATGGTCAACCACCAGGTAATTACAAATCCTACTATCAATGAACCTAACATGGAAAATTGCTGTCCAAATAAAAAATATAAGTAATGTCGTTGAGATTTTTTAGTCGTTGACTGTTCCATATTTTCCACCATAACTTGATTATTTATTATTATATTCTTTATAGTAAACCAACTAATCATTACCTAAATAGATTAAATTGCTGAACTTAGAGTGAACTTAAAACCACCGTTGAAGTTAGGCTAATTTAACATAGGCGGGAAATAGATCAAACTAATAGTATCGGAACAGATTAATTCCAAAACTCATTTAATTATTTATGATCCAAGCTATTACGTTTGATCTCTGGAACACATTGTTTTTCAATAAATCTTATTCAGAACGAAGGTTAATTCAATTTTTTGAATTTCTTCAAAATCGACAAATATTTCTACCGTTAGATACATTTGCTGAAAGCTTTCATTCTAAATTTCACTTCTCTGAGGTAACATTTGAAGAAATTGAATATCGACATATTTATACTGAGCAAAGGATTTTGAATGTACTTGAAAGTATTGATATTAATATTCCTCAGTCGGACGTCAACTTACTGAAAGAAAGGTTTGAATCAGAAATGTTACAAGATCCTCCCCTACTGAAAGAGGGAGTTAAGAAAACGCTGGAGTTTATAGCATCAGATTACCAGATTGGATTAATATCTAATACTGGAGTGACTCCCGGCAGAGTTATAAGTAAAGTATTAGAAGAATATAATATACTTCAATATTTTGATGTTACTGTATATTCTGACGAAACGGGTTTATTTAAACCTCATCCTAAGATGTTTGAGATCCCCTTAGAGAAATTCAATTGTAAACCGGAAAAAGCTGTTCATATAGGTGATATGTTAGAAACTGATATTCGGGGTGCAAATAGTATAAAAATGAAATCGGTATGGCTAAATGATAGAGATTCGCCAAAATCAGATGAAATTTTACCAGATTATGAAATAAAGCAAATTTCTGATATAATTTCGGTAATAGAAAGTTTAAGGTGATTTTTTCTTAATATTTGAATTTATAAATATTCCTTAGATATTGTGATTAAAAATAAGTAAGTATTTGAATTCTCTTTATAAACAATAGTCTGAAGGTTTTTTATCCCTAAATTACGTAATTTAATTAAATCCATAATTAAAACTAATTTTATGTCTGACTAATTAGTTTTTTTCTGGTGATATTATGAATAGAAAAGTATTAATTTGGGAAATAGCTGGAATAGTTTTTATAACTATAGTAGGTTCATTATTTCATTTTGTTTTTGAATGGACTGGAAATTGGGCGCCAATTGGTGGCTTCTTCGCAGTTAATGAAAGTGTTTGGGAACATTTGAAATTACCTTTTTGGTCGCTGTTTATATTTGCTTTAATTGAATATCCTTTTATTAGAAAAAATTCAGAGAATTTCATAATTGGGAAAGCTAGTGCAGTATTAATAAGCATTACAACAATATTACTTACATTTTATTCCTATACTTCGATCTTTCAAGTCGAACTTCTGATTGTGGACATTCTTAGTTTTGTTATCGGAGTTATAATTGGTCAAATTATAAGTTATCAAATTATAATTAGAAATAGTTTTAGCAATTGGTACAAGAATATTTCGTGGATAGTTCTCTTTGGTCTCGGCATAATTTTTATTGTCTTTACGTATATTCCTCCCCACCTCCCATTATTTCTAGATTCAAATACAGGGTTATATGGCATAATAACAAATCTGTAATGAATTTTTTCTTTCTTATTTTTTATTATGGTACAGAATTTAAAGTTAATCACGGTTAGATTTCAGATATTGGCGGATTAATTAAAAAAGAATTTGTAAGAATAGAATCTTATTAAAGAACCTTGGTTTTTTGGTATTATTTGTTAATTTACCGTCAATAATTCCGAAATGCTTAATTGAGGATATATATGTCTACATTGTAATAGGCTATGCTTGCATAAGTCTAATGAAGAACCATTGAAACTTTAAAAGTAAAAGCTTTTCTATATAATATTAATTAATTTAACCTATTATTTTAATTTGTATAATCATGAAAGAATATAAAACGCTGAAAATAGATGAGAGTGAAGAAGGAATATCAATAATCTCCCTTAACAGACCCGAAAGGTTAAATGCTATTAATTTTGAGATGATAGAGGAGTTTATTGATTATTTGGATTATTTGGATAATAATTATGATATTAATGTTGTTATTATAACGGGTGAGGGGCGCGCATTCTCCGCAGGATTGGATTTAATAGACATGGCGACACTAAATAATAATGAATTATATAAAAAAGATCCTAGATTTAGATATCTATGGACTGAAGATTCAATGAAAGTCGGTGTAATGCTTCAGAAACGTATTACTCAGATAATGATTAAACTCAGAAGAATCCCTCAGCCTGTTATTGCTGTTGTAAAAGGACCTGCCTATGGAGGGGGTTTTGCACTTTCACTAGCTGCTGACATTCGAATAGCGGGAGAAAGTGCTGTTTTCTGTAACGCCTTTATTAAGATTGGTGTAACTGGGGCAGATTGTGGGAGCACTTATTGGCTTCCAAGAATAATTGGGTTTTCTGATGCCGCAGAAATCATTTATACTGGGAAGGATGTTGATGCAAATGAAGCGATGCGTGTTAGGCTAGTTTCACGAGTAGTTCCTGATAAAGAGATCATCGAAGAATCCTTAAAAATTGCGAGAAATTTACTGAAAAAGAGTATATTAGGTCTTCGTTCAACAAAGCATGCAATGAATATTAATATTGATGCCCCCTCTTTGGAAGCGGCTATAGAGCTTGAAAACCAAATGCAAATTGCAGCCGGTCAATCTAATGACCCAAAAGAAGCAAGTTTGGCATTTATGCAGAAAAGAGAACCAAAATTTGATAAGTGGTAACATTTGTTTTATTGAAATGGTTGAAATTACATGAATAAGCGAATTTCGAAGGATGAATATTTTATGAGAATGGCTGAAGTTGCTTCATCACGATCAACTTGTATAAAAAGAAAAGTAGGAGCTGTGCTTGTGAAAGATGACCATATTTTATCAACAGGTTACAATGGTGCTCCTTCGGGATTTTCCCACTGCACTCCAGAGACTTGTGTTCGAAAGAATTTAACACCTGGAGAGAAACCAGAATTATGTAGGGGCGTTCATGCGGAAATTAATTGTATAATTCAAGCAGCTATACATGGAACTGCAATTGAAGGTAATACGTCTTTATATACGACAACATTTCCTTGTATGAGTTGTTTAAAGTTGTTAATTAATGCAAAAATCAAAAGGCTCATTTACAAGGAAGATTATAACATGGAAAACGAAATAAAAATTGGATTAATAAATGATTCGAAGTTAGAAATCAATAAACTAAATTAAGATATTGTTATAAATCGTATTCTTTTGGAGCTAACAAATTAGAGAAGTTTTTATTCTGCGGGGATTATATTGCTATGTTCATATTCCGAAGTTCGAATCGTAAATCCATACCTTCTAAGTAATGAATAGTTTTCATTTTAATTGATTTTGCTTTACTTATGTTTACTTCCTCATCATCAATAAAAACGCATTGCTCCGGCTTTAATCTATATTTTTCAATTAGGGTTTGGAAGATTTTGTCTTCGGGTTTAATACTCTTTATAACATATGAAATTACTTTTCCATCTATTAATTCAAAAAAGTCAAATTGCTCAGTTACATAGGTGAATGCTTCTCTAATGAAATTTGATAATATATATATTTTATAATTATTAGTTTTTAAATCCCGCAAGATTTGTATATTCTGGGGTATTAGGGTTAGAATTTCTTTCCAATGATTAAAGAATACTTTAAGTAAATCACTTTCTTCAGGGTAGCGTTTTAAATATTCATTTTGAGCATCTTTTAGTGAAACATCGCCACGATCTAAACTCAACCATAATTCGGTTTTAATCACTTTTGCTGTGAATTCTTTTATGCGATTTTCATCTCTAGTAAATCTCCTTAAAAACGCTTCAGGTTTAAAATTTAATAGAACATTTCCAATATCAAAAATAATATTTCTTATCAAAATCATCCAAGAATAAGTATAATTCTTTTAAAATGTAAAATGTACTTGAACATAAATATTTTAGAAAGATTTATCTCTTATTTTAGTTAAAGGTTATTTATTAATGAAATCGAAGCAATGTATAGTAATTAAAGATTATACTTCACCTTATACTAAGCCATTGAAGCTTCAAAAAGGTGAAAGGGTGCAAATTGGGCAAAAAGAAAGTGAATGGCAGGGATGGATTTGGTGTAAGAACACCATTGGTCAAGAGAGATGGGTACCAAGAAATTATTTAGACATTAAAGGTGGTGTTGGTATAATGTTACTAGATTATGAAGCAACCGAACTAGAGGTATCAATCGGAGAGGAATTAATATTGGAAATAGAAGAAAGTAGTTGGGGATGGATGATGAACAAGCAAGGAAGAAAGGGATGGGTCCCTTTAGAGAATATTAAGTTCAAATAATGGGAGATATAAATGACTTCCTTTAGAATAAGTGAACTAAAATTAGATGATATTGTGGAAAGCATTAAAACGGTTCTGCTATCATTTGGTAGAACCGATTTTGAAATTATTCCAGAAGAAGAGAAAACTTGGATATTTTTTATTAATAACGGTATTGCTAAATTTCATATTGTCAAACTGGAGAAAAAAATCATTGGCGTGGGAGGATTATACCTTTTTAATCAAGTAGGAAGCGTTGGTCATATGGGTGTTTTACCAAATTATAGGGGACAGGGTATAGGTACTGCAATTTTTAAAAGTTTAATGGATACCGCTCTCAAATCTAAAATTAAAACTGTCATACTTTTTGCTTCGAATCTAGGAGAACCAATTTATAAAAACTATGGTTTTCGAGGAACTTACAGTGCTTCAAGGTATAGATTTTTAAATAGTTTACCCAAAACGCAGATTAAAGAGGATAATATAAACATTATAAATTATGTTCCTAAGTGGGTATTAAAACTTGACAAACTGACCATGGGATATGATAGATCTGACTATTTTAAAGCAAGAATTTCTCTTGGCGCTAAATTGCTAACTAGTGAATTTGATGGTTATGCAGTTCTTTCCAATGCACGATTTCATATGAGATTGGGTCCATTAGTATCAAAAAGTCCTGAAATAGCGTGGCAAATCATCAAAAAAGGTATTGGATTAGGTGTAAATAGAATGATTATACCCGATCACGAATCAACGCAATATTTAATTAATCGAATTGCACATATTACGGAAGATAAAGGTCCTCCGAACCTTAGGATGGTTTATGGAGAAGAAATCCAGGAAAATTTGGATAATATCTATTCATTTGGAACATTTGCCAAGGGATAAAATGTGTAGTATTCCTGCTAATTATCTGTGTGAAAAACCAACAAAATTCTTTGATAGAATGATGTAAATTTATAGCTCATTAAGCGCATTATATATTCGTTTAAGAGCCTTTTTTAAAATCGATTGAGGACAGGCAATATTTATTCGTTGAAATCCTTCACCCCCACTCCCAAACATAGAGCCATCGTCCAAAACCACTTTTGCTTCCCTTAATAAGAATTGTCTCAGTTTTTCTGGTGCAATCCCTAAGCCATTAAAATCGAGCCATACAAGATAAGTAGCTTCAGGTTCAATTACTTTGATTTGAGGAATATTCTCTCTTAGAAATGATTTCAGAAATTCTAAATTCTTCTTAATATATTGTAATAATGAATTTAACCAATCATCACATTTCTGATATGCTGCTGTAAATGCAGCTAGTGATAAATCATTAGGTAAATAACCGTAATCCTCAGGGAGAAAAACACTTTCAATGTGATTTATGAAAGTTTTTCGTATCTTCTCATTAGGTATTATTAAAGTTGAAAGTTGCAAGCCTGCTAAATTAAATGTTTTACTTAAAGAAGTGCATGTTATTGAGTTCATGGCAAATTCTTGGTTTATTGATGCAAAGTTTGTGTGTCTATATCCAGGAAGGATTAAATCACAATGGATTTCATCTGAAATAACTAAAATTTCATTCTCAACACAAATCTCTCCCAAGCTTATCAATTCATCTCTTGTCCATACTCTCCCGACAGGATTATGAGGACTACAGAGGATAAGAATTTTTGCCCTAGGATCCTTGAGTTTTAGTTTAAGATCATCTAAATCCATCTCATATCTTCCATTTATCAGTTTTAAAGGATTATGTAAAATTTGCCGACCATTGTTTCTGATGACTCCAAAAAAAGGGTAATATACGGGATTTTGCACAAAAATCTTATCTCCAGGACTAGTAAACGATTGAATAATCATATTGATCGCAGGAATAACACCAGGGGTGAAGGATAACCATGATCTCTTAATTTCCCAGTTATAATGTCGTTTAAACCAATTAATGATTGCTTCAAAGTAAGCAGAGTGGAAATATGCGTAGCCAAATATACCATGTTCTGCGCGATTAATAATCACATCAATAATTGGTTGAGGAACTCGAAAATCCATGTCTGCTACCCATAAGGGTAATAAATCCTTACCGTAAGAATCCCATTTAGCAGATTGAGTATCAGAACGGTCAATAACTTCATCAAACGACCAGTTTTGTTCCTTCATTATTACATACACTTCTAAATTTCTAATAATTTAATGAAATTAACGGTCAAAAAAAGTGTTTTTAATTCAGAAACAAAAAAAAAAGAAAATTAGGGATTCTCTAATTAATATTAACTCTATTGTCTTTGTTGTTGAGTATAAAAGTATAGAAAAGCTACAAAGAAAATAATCAAAATCGCAAAATTAAACCATCCAGCAAATCCAGTACCATCAACAAAAACTCCAACCATTTGAATAATTGCTCCTAGTATACTGATAAGCATGTTTAAAAGTACAAACATTTCTACTTTTTCCCAATCTGTTTCTCTAAATGCTAAAAATTCTACAAAAGCAAAACTCAAAAACATGACTCCTATAAATCTCCCTGCGGTTGGGTCATAATTAGGCCAGCTAAAAAGATCAACATACTGCTGAACAAAAAATGTAAAGAATATTCCAAATACTAAATATACTATAAGTTGAGCAAGGAAAGTATACTTCAGTTCTTTCATAATTTCGGGACTCATCTTATTTTTCCCTCTATAAAAATTGTTGAAAATTTACAGAGAAGTATGCAGAATTGAATATAAATATTTTTAATGATTAACTCTCAGCTTTATTAAAAACTATTATACATTTGTGTCGGAATAATATTGATAATTGCGATTATAATGAAATATGTCTACTGAATGTGAAAAGTATTAAATATGAACTTTATCTAAAAAATCACTGAAGGTGAAATTGCGTTTGAATAAAAAAAGAATCGCTTTTCTAATAGTAACCTTATTGTTTCTCAGACTAAACCACCCAAGCACAATAAGTTGTACGCAAGGAAACCCAATTTCAATTAGTTATCTCGGTGGAATTTTACCAAAAGAAAATATAAACATTTCATTGACAAATGCGGATGTTTTATTTGAAATCAATTTAAACAAGTACTTTATCTTGAATTTAACTTTTCAAAGCAATTATACAATATATAATCCTGAAGAGAATACAAATATCACAATAGCAATCCCTTTTGTAATGAGGGGAGGAGATATTTGGGATATCAAGCTTAGTGGGAATAATACCTTTATACCCTTTAATTGGTCATATTTGATAGGTTTACCAGAATCAGAAAGTTGGCGAGAATATTTACTAGATATGGATTTGTATGGTGGATTCGATTTACAAGCATTTATATTTAATATCACAATCCCTGCAAATAATAGTGCAACTATACGCTGTTCCTTTAAATATTCGGAGAACATTAACTTTCAAATAAGAAATCAAGGTAAATATGACTTAATTTATATTGTGGGTACCGCAAAGATTTGGAATGGTAATATCACCGAAAGGGTAGAATATAGAGCGTTAGGTACTTATCCAAATAAATATACACCACAGGAAGACTGTTGCGTTTCCAATTTTAATAGGAGTAAAAGTTTTTTATGGGATTGGGATAACGAACCGATTCTATATAATTTTGTAGGAGTATCTTGGCATAAGTATACAGAATTTAATCTTACACTTGATATACTTACAATTTGGATGATCTATGCAGGAATTATTTTAATCCCAATTACTATTGCAACATATCAATTGATAAGAATAAGAAAAAAACACAAAAAATGAGTTTTAATTCATAAATAATAAATAATAACATTCAAAAATAGAAATTAAAAATAGAAATTAAAAAAAATTATCTTGTAAAAGCTACAACAACTGGATTATATCCAACAACATCCTTATTTACTTGTTTATTTTTTTTGTGCATTTTTTTAACCTTTTCATTTAGTTTTTTTTATTAATTAAAATATAATTATTATGCTATATTTAGTTTAGCTTCGGATACTTTCCGCGAAGTTTGAAGGTTAAAAGAAGTTTACGAGTTATATTATAAAATATAGGTAGATTGCGTAAAAATTTAAATTATAGGAAGAGTAATGACAAATTTACAATTTTGATCTCCATTAACCAATGAAGCTAAAATTTTAATTCTTATGGGTCTTTCAAGAATACCTTCCCAAAGTCTACGATACCAACCTGCACTACAATTGCAGAACGTAGGGGATATCCCCTCATTAAGATGATTTCTGACCATTGGGCAATGACAATAATTTATTTGTTTTTCTTCAACAGTTTTGGCATTTTCATAGCCATCACGATTATAAGGAACTTTTGTTACATAGATAGTGTTTTCAACTAGTTCCGGATTCTCATACCAATCATAATCTTCATGCATGACCTTTAATACTTCTTCAATACTTCCTGTTTTCTTATATAATCCCTTTAGAAAATCAATGCGTTTTTGAGAGAAATCATGAGCACAGCAGGAAAGGATATCATATTTTTCATAATCTGTTGCCATTTTATCTAACTTATTTAGCATAGATTTTATCCACTGAGCTCTTTCGTCTTTACTCGATTCAAATGTAAAAAATTTATCATTATCTTTCATAATCTCCATTCGGGTATCTCTACCCAAAACAGCTTCTAACTTATTAGCTAATCTTTTTTCCCATGGATGTATTCCACTTTGGATTTCAATCTTATTCTCATCAGGATTATTTTGATTGTAGTTATGAATTACTATTCGTAACCACTCCGTACCGGGAAGTCCGTGTAAATCAAAATAATTAGATAACTGTTGGAAGGTCTCACTAAGGTTAGTTAATGATCCCTTGTGCATTTTACATAAAACATCTTTGCTCTCAAGATATTTTGTTTCAAGATTATCTAATTCAATTGATTCCTTAATGGGAATGCACACTTCAATATCTTTTCCACCATTACTATAAACCCCATAGTCTATAATAGCTATTGCTGGACCACGTGAGAAATCTTTACATTGTTGATTTAAATCTTCCAATTTTCCAGGAATATCTTTTATTTCACCACGAAAATTAATATATCCTACAAGAATTTTATCGGTTTTCTTAAAATCTATTCCATAATCTTTAAGCATTATACAACCTCCTCTTCAAGGGATAATCTTTCACCAAGTTTATAATAATTAAAATCACCACCAGTAACCCACAAAATGGGGTGAATTTCCCTCCAATCTAGCTTATCTTCTCTCAAAAATTGGGGATCCGCATATGATCTTACCACTTTACCGATGATTCCTTCATTTGGATCATAATCAAGAATTTCACTTACTTCACACTCGATGTTAATTGGACACTCTTCAATCATTGGTGCTGTTTTTAGTTCCCCAAAGAATGAATCAAATACCTTACTTTTATCAATATCTCTTCCTGATGTGGATCCACAAAGATCAGTTTTTTCTAAAATATCTTCTGTTGGGATGTTCACACTGAAAGTTTTATTCTCATGAATCCCTATTCTGGAATAGCGTTTCTTATATATGCTGAAAAATATATGCTTCCCAAAATTAAATGGTGCTATATATCCAATTACTAGGTAATTTGGTCGATTATTGACCAGCGTTCCAACAAGAACTACTGGTAAAGGACTTAATAGATTGCCATTAATGGCTTGTTTATTTCGTTTCAATTTTCATTTTCTCATTATTTTTATTATATTATTGTAAGCTATGTCATATATAGATTAATTAGCTGAACTTAAATTGAACTTAAAGGATATGCTCGAAGTTACAATCTGAACCTTTAGGAGCCAGTTAATGCTTTAAATTCTTTTAAACCTTTAATATTATCAAACCGGTCATCAGATAACACTCTTTTAATATAATCTTCATCAAGCATAATTAATTTTGTCAGTAACTCTAATGCTTTTACACTATTATTTCTAAGTGACTCGAGACATGCAAGATTATAAATAATCTCGATATTTGTAGGATCTCGTTTGAAGGCTTTATTAAGGTACTTTTCTGCATTATCTAAGTTTCTTAAAATCAAAAACAAATTACCAAGTTTATTTTGAACATCACTGACATTGTAAGTATAAGTTGTAGGATTCTCTCTGGCGTATTTTTTAAAGATTTTTAAAGCATTAAAATACATTTCTTCAGCCTCCCCCAACTTATTTAAGGTTATATATAAATTTCCAATAGAGGTCTGAATTAAAGCGACATTATATAAATATATTTCTGGGTTTTGTTCTGCTAATTGTAGAGTAATCTTTAAAGCTTCTTCGAACATAGGTTCTGCATCTTCAAATCTTTCCATAAGAGCATATAGATCACCAAGATCTAAATAAGAAAGGACCAGCTCAGGTAATACTTGGTCGGGATAATGATCTGCCATTTTCCTTTTAATATTTAATGCTTGAAGGTGCATTTTTTCAGCATCTTCAAATCGCATTAACTGGCCGTAAACTAATCCAAGATTACTATGCGTTTTGGCAATATCAATTAAGTACATATCATAAGAAGCTTTTGCTAATGCTTTGAAGCTTTCTATAGAATCAATGGATCCGTCTTGAATATCTTCTAATAATTCCAAGTCGATGCCTGCAGTTCCAGAATCCGTTGAAACTGAGGGTTCATTTGGAAGATATATGTTATAATATTTTTTCATTAACTCATTATATTCTTTTAAATCATCAATATATGATGTTTCTAAGTCATACGACTCTGCCGAATGAAATTCGGGAGAGTGCACACCATAAAATCTGTTTTCTAACTCTTTGTATGAATTTAATGCATCGCCATAGATCCTCTCTGCTTCATCAAACCGTTTTAAATCAACGTATAAAGTCCCGAGATTTTTTTGGATTGTAGCAATATAAGGTAAATAGATTCTATAGTATTTTTTTGCTAGATTTTTATAGATATCTAATGCATTAAGATAAATTCCCTCTGCTTCTGTAGAATTTCCTAATGCCGCAAAAATATTTCCTACAACGATGAGAATTGGTGCCTTATATTTGTCTTCAAGGACTAGTAATTCTTTTGCAATATCAAGTAATCTTCCATGTTCAGGTTCAATTTGGACTATTCTATTGGCTAAAGTTAAAAAATTATCAACTAAATCCTCGGAAGGATTGATTTTTACCCTATGAAAAAGAATTTCAATGTCGTCTAAAAGATCTCCCTTAAATCTCCTATTTTTTCTTTCATAATATTTTATAGCGTACTTATGAGTGTTTTCATCTACAATAAAACTTAAAACATCTTGTATCTCTCGATATGAGAATTCATAAATTTCTTCTTTAGGATCTTTTTTCTTAATTATTTGAGTGTCTATTAATATATTAAAGGAGTTCTCTACATTAGGAAAATCACAACAGGATTCAATGGATTGTCTATCAATATTAGTATCTATGTCAGTATTTATCACTACTAAAAGTTTAAGTAATACAAATGAATCAGGACTAGATGAAAGAATATCATCAAAAATACACTTATAAAAATTTTGTACTTCTTTCAGCTCACTCTTAGGGGTGAAAATTTTCAATTTATCAAGATTTATTTTCTTATAATTTTTTTTTATTAGCTTTTCTAATCCTCTATGCCCCTCCGGGAGCTGTTTAACTAGATCTATTACTTTATTTGGATACCGGACTGTTACTCACTTGATTTTCTACTAAGTATTAATGTTTTATTTCTTTCTCTAATATTTAATTTTATTATTTTATTTTTATTTATTCTGAATTCGATTAATTATAAAGATAGGTTAGTTTCTACTTTGATCACATGACTCTTTGAATTTATATGTAGAAAGGATTTATTGAAATTATTAAAATCCTAAGATAAAAATTACCCCTAATTAAGATGATTGAGGACTTTACAATTGTATGTCCTAAATGTGAACGATATCTTAAACCAGGCAGAATTGGATTAATTTGTCGTTATTGTAAACTTGAATTCGATCATCTGGGGGATCAGGTAGGTCCCATGAGTGTTAGGAATAATTATAGACCGAAAAATGAATATGTCTTTAAAGCAAATGATTATATAACCCTTAAATTGGAGTATAATCAAACTTATATTTACGTGAAGGGAAAACGATTTTTACAGTGTATTCGTTTAGTCTTAAATATAAATAATGAATCTATGGAAGTCTATGATGAAGTAGGGTCAATAGATGAAGCTACTCACGTATATGAACACACCCTTCACCAGAATAGAATTGTAGGAGGCCAAAATGCAAGACCCATGCGAAATTTAACCCATACAATTACACCTCAACAAGAATTTTGGGGACATTGTTCAAATATCCAAGCATGGATTGAGAACGATTACGATACGCGAATTCTATATAGAAATATGGCATTCCCCTTGTTAAAGGAACTCATGTTAGCTGGAGATCCTAAAGCAAAAAAAGTATTCAAAGAAGAAATTGCTGTAAGGTTCGAAAGTGGATTTCCCAATGTAGTTCAATATCTTCTCTCTGAAGGATATTTAGGGTATTTCAATAATGATGAATTAGTGGTACTATTTGAAAATCCGAAACTAATCGAAAACGCCTTTAAAAATAGAAATATGTTTTACGCTCTGCAGCCATTTTTAAGGAGAATTCCTGATATCTCTAAAAAACTGGTTAAATACTTGAAGGATAATGATGTACAAGATTACAATTTTAGGGACTTGCTTCAAAATGGATGCTTAAATCTATTAGAGGTGGAGGATTGGGATCTAATTTTAGATTCCAAGAAATACATGAATAATATTCTCAGGGATCACAATTTAATAGTCTCTTTAATGAAACGCTATCCACAGGTGATTAAGAAGATAATTCTTCATATTATGAATAATGCCCCGTTCAAAGTTGGTCGGGTGTTTGACGAAATCAGGAAATACGACCGATACAGGCTAAGTAATTTGTTAAGAAGCATCGTTGAGGATTACGAAAATAAACTACTCAATCCAGAAATTTCTGATTTTATTAAATCAAAGATTGATGAACTATTTCTTCCACATTTACAGGAAGCAGATATATATTCTTTATTAGAAAATCCCCAATCAATCTTTCAAAAACGTTACATTAGGTTTGACAATCGAATCTTTCTAATAAAAAACAATGTATTAGATCTGAAAGATGAGGAAATAATAGATATGAGGGATATTGAACATCTTAGCCACCATACCGAAATAAAAAAATTACTTCTTGACAACAATCATATCTCAAGCATAAGAGGGCTATCGAATTTAACTAAATTAGAGGAATTAAGTCTTCGTAATAATAAAATCACACATCTTAAAGGAATTTCTGCTCTTGGAAATTTGAAGATTCTTAGATTAGAAGATAATAGAATAACTGAAATGAAAGGTATTGAAAATCTTACTAATCTTACAGATTTAGCACTTGAAGGAAATAGAATAACTGAGATCAAGGGACTTGACAAGCTTAAAAAATTAAGAGTTTTAAATTTGAGTAGAAATAAGATTTTGAGAATAGGTGGAATAGAACATCTTAATAAATTAGAAACACTAGATTTAGCTTTTAATAGAATTATTGAATTGAACTATTCAAAATTACCTTATGCTCATAATGTTTATTTAGAAAGCAATCCAATCATGAGAATTTTTTATCAAAAACGAGAATCCAAAGAGAATATGGTAAGAGTCATTTCATTTTCAATTAACAGATTCATTACCGTTGAATTTGATGATAGCATTCAAATTTATGTTGATAGAAAGTTATGTGTCTATTTAGATGTAAAAGGGGATAACGTCTATGAAGGATATAACGATAAATCTAAATCTTCTTATTATTTACAATTTCTTGATAAAGATAAGGATAGTAAAATATATCCCGGATTTGGTACTATTAAATTAGTTGGAAAACTAGATGATAACCAATCTAGAAGCAAAATTAGTTTAAACAAGATTTACCCTTTTATTTTCAATGAAAAAGACGAAGAAGACAGAATGATACAAACTAAATTTATGCAGTTTTGTTTGCGTCTTCAATTGTGGAATGAATATAATTACGATCCCAGATTGCTCCAAAAAGATATAGCAATACCCCTTCTTAGAAGATTAGCTATTTTAGGGGACAAAAACGCTCAAAATGTTATAAGAACTGAAGTAGATAAAAAGGCAATTCATACATTACAAAGTATTCATAATATCTTGGATCAAATTGATTTTGATGATGAAGACAAATATGGTATTGTTTGAATATTAGATATTTTAAATCTTGATATATTTAAAAATCAAGTCTTTCAAGATTGAAGTGCAATTTATTAAAGAATAAGGTAAATATTATTTTAAATTAATTTATTTTTAAAAATCCCATAGGTGATTAAATGTCAGGAAAAGGAGTTTTAGGGAGTATTATTGGGAGCGTTGTATGTTCTGTGTTAATCATGAGTGCACTTGTGTACTTCATGGCACCGATATTTTTTCCAATACCACTGGATCGAGATGTTGTTATTCAATATAAATATGGTGAATGGAACACTCCATCATATATTTATGATAATGAACTTACTTACAAGAAAATGAATGATACTGAGATTTCTATAACGATTGACCAGGATTCTAGATTGCAAGTTGAATTCACTGCACTTGCTCTTTTAGCGCTAGATACTACATTTACGGTAAGATCTAGCTATAATATCACTTTAATAGTTTCTGGTGCAATTAATAGAACTATTATGGTTTTGTATTACGATGGCCAGCCGGCAACCGGATTTTTTCGGGAACTTACTTACAATTTGAATATTAATTTATTAACTGAACCTCTTCCCTCAGGAACGTATATTATTGAGGTATTTTGGAAGTCAACATTTGATGCAACTGGTAATTTAAACTCATTAAGTGTAGCACATGCCCCAACATTTAACTACACAAGAACGTTGTTAGTTCAAGAATTACGTTCATTCTAATGTTAATAATAAATTTTTTTTAATTTATTTTATTTTAACATCAATAACTGCTGGTTTGTTAGAGTTTTTTGCACGCTGAAGAACATTTCTAATTTCATTAGGATCTGACACAGATTCACCATAACATCCAAAACCCTTAGCACACTCTCCATAATCAAACTCAGGGAGATCTACATCTATAAAGCGCTTTTTGAACATGAATTGTTGACCAGTTTTGATCATCCCCCACGAACTGTTGTTTGCTACCACATAAATCAGATTTTTTAAACCCAACCGTACTGCAGTTTCTAACTCTTGGATATTCATCATAAAACTCCCATCCCCCGATATTGATATTACTTGTTTTTCTGGTTTTGCCAATTTAACACCAATTCCATATGGTATAGAAGTTCCCAAATGCCCCATACCGATTGCTTGAAGTGTTGATAGCGGTTTCCTCTCTTTGTACAAATTGATTTGAGCCAAAGCACTCCCTGAAATATTGCCACCATCAATAATCAAGATCGCATCATCATCGATAAATTTTAACACTTCCTTCACCATTCTGAAAGATGCAATTGGTTTTTCGTTACTAGAAGCCATGTTCTTCAATGTGGTATCAACCTGTTTTTTCATCATTATAAGCTTGTTTAACCAATCTCTATTCTCAACTCTTTCTGTGTGCTTAACTTCATCAAGTATTTGAGTTAAAAATGATTTGCAATCACCCACAATTCCTAATGTAACTGGTTTATTTCTCCCAATCATCCCTGGATCAATATCTACTTGAATTAATTTTTGGGAATCTTTCCAGGGAGGCTCTGCACCATATCCCATTATAAAAGAAAACTTACATCCAAGACTTAGTATAACGTCAACTTCACGTATCATTGACATAAATGCTCGCATCGAGACTCCTAAATGACATTTTGATTTATTTGATATTGTTCCAATGCCCATAATAGTTGTTATAACAGGAATTTGAAGATACTCTGCGAATTCCTGCAATTCATTCCAAGCTTCAGCACGAGCAACTCCTCCACCCGATATGATTAAGGGATTATTTGCGTTTAGGAGCATTTCAATCGATTTTTTAATTAATTTATTATCAACTGCTGGCTTCTCAATTGCTCTATATTGATCTCTAGAAAGAATTGTAACCTTTTCTTCTTCAATTTCACCAATTAATGCATCTTCATAAAATTCTAATAATACAGGTCTGGGACGACCACTAGTAGCCTCTCTAAAAGCTTGTCGAACTGCATTGGGTATGTCTTCTGCCTTGAGAACACTTTTTTGGTATTTTGTTATCGGTTTATACATTGTTACTTGATCTAAACCTCCTTGTAACGCAAATTTATCCACTTCTGAACTTCTTATTTGCGCGGCAATAGCAATCACAGGGATGTTATCTCCCCACGCTGCTGCTACACCAGGTACTAGGTGTGTTACACCCGGACCAACTGTTCCCATACATACACCAGGTGTATTAGTCACTCTTGCCCACGCATCCGCTGCATGTGCTGCTGCTTGCTCATGTCGAAACATCACAGTATCAATCCCCTTTTCACGACCCCATCGGTAAACCGCATCATATATCGTGAGAAGTTGACCGCCTATTATACCAAATATCTTTGAAACAGACTCCTCGAGAAGGCATTTTACTAATACGTCGCCTCCTTTAATTATATTATCCTGTTTTTCCATTTCTTCACAAATATGCAATAATTTTGAGATTAGGTGTTGAAACTCATCTTTCTTATTATAGTTAATTATAGAAATTTAGTTATGTCACATTGCTACTCACAAAATTTTTAAGTATTAAAAATGGGGAAATTTCTATCTAAACTAATATGTGATATTTGTTATCACCAATTATAAATTAATGTTGACACCTATTGCGTTTGAAAGTACCCCAGCAAAGAATATTTGAACAATAATAAAGGTGATTATGACAACAAGGTAAAACGATTTGACATTTTGAAAGATTTTTGTATTTTGAATAATAACCAAAAGAAACATGATATACATGAATAAACTACTGGGAAGGATAGATATACGCATTGATAGAAACATCAAAGCTATCATAATTATCAATGATATCAAGGTTAAAACCCTGTTTTTTGAACTTTCTGATTTCAAGCTCTTTAATTGGGGATAAATTAATTTGTGAAGCAGAATCTCAATTGATAAGAATATGGGGAAAACTAGATATCCTAAAGTAAAATGAACAGTAAAATTGGAAGGCCAGATGAAACCAAATGGATAATAAAAAGAAAAAATCATATAGATTGCTATGAAATACATTGTTGATATTATTGTAAAGACCATATATTTTATATTGAATTGAAGCTTTAGAATTTCTTTAATACTACATCTACACCGCTCAATCTTTGATTTTCTAAAAAATTTGAATATCTTTATCCCAAAATAGGCAAACAGGAAATATAATGAAGCATATAGAATTCCTTTTATACCATAAATGTATTCAAGTATGTACCAATTAAATAAAAACACACCAATCAAGAGAGTTATCTTGATTATCTCTTTTCCTCGATTTGAGGTATCTATAAAGATTTTAGCGTCTAACCCCTTTAAATTCTTAGGTTGATGCTTTTTTCTAAAAAAAAGTCGACTGGATACTGAAATCAGGGAAATTACTATTACAAATATTAAGGTAATATTAAGAAATATCAATATATAATTTACATAAAAGGAGATGTAGATACCCCCATTTATTATTATAGAACCAAAGAAATGGTGTTCAAACCAGTTAATTGAGTTTATAAGGACTTGATCGGAAAATAATTGATGACCCCCTCCTATTAATTCCCCTTGAATTCCTATAACAGTACAGTTTGTTAACTCTTGCGCTACTAACGCATTATCCGTGAAATCTAACATCTCGTCATTAATATGCATTATTATTAATAGATTCTGGGAATTTTCTATGTTTAACAAATTGACAGGAATATAATCAATTAAGTTATCATCATAAACAAAACCAAATTTTGGAGGGAGAAAATTAACCAATGGGGCTAACGCTACAGTGGCCTCAAATCGAGAATCTAATGCTTGATTCATTAACACCACCATCCCCCCTAGTGAATGCCCAATTAATCCAATTTGGGATGAATTGATAATAGAATAAACCGGTAAATTCTCTAATTTGTCTAGTAACCGCGAACAATCTTGAGCTATTGCAGGAATACCTGTTAGGGGATCGATATTTAATACCTTTCCACTACTTTCACCATGACCCTGGTAATCTAATGCCGCAACAAAAAATCCTCGCTTAGAGAATTCAATAGGAATTCTCAGATCTAAATCTCGTTTTGAACCAATACCATGACAGTATATTATTAAAGGGCATTTTTCCTGAAAGTCCAATACTTTAGAGGGATAATATAAATTTGCATAAAGAATTGAGCCGGATGATTCAAATTGTATTCTTTCATACTTATTATAACTCTGAGCTCTGTTAATATTAAGAAAGGCAAGAGTAATGATCAAAATAAATATTAATATCACTATCTTTCTTAAATTTTTATGATCCCGATGAGACAATTCGTTATCTATAATAAATTCAGTATCTTTCAGAAGGGTCGATTGGTTTTCTTGTATTGTTCTCACCTTATAATTTGTAAGTTTCAAACTTTGTGAAACCCATCAATAAATAGTTTTTCTATATATATAAATATTTTCATATTTTTTGAAATTTGAGAAGATTTTTAATATCGAATTTTTATATATTTCATAAATTTTGAAAGATAAAAAATCTTAAATATTAGTTTGAACTATATTAAACTAAAAAATGACAAATGAAGATAGAAGTCAAAATCATAGTAATCTTTTTAGCGAAAAACTACGAAAATATGAAGAAATCCTTGTGGAATTTCTTTTAGATATAGCTAGAAGTAAACGAGTTAACCCAAAAATTTCTGAAATTTCTTCTTATTTATTAATTCACGGAAAACTAACTCAGAAGGAATTGAAAGAACTCACGGGGTTTTCAATGGGCTCTATCTCTACGTTATTGTCAGTTATGACCGGTACTGGAACATTTGAGAAAGAAAGAATTCCTCACACTCATACATTTAGATATTATTTTTCAGGAAACCTCGAAGATCTTACTATCAAAGGATTTGAAATTGCATTGAGTAGTTTTGCTGCTTTAGAAACTTATTTTAAAAATAAGCAAAAAGAATTAATTAAATTGAGTGAAGAATCCAAAAGAGGAGCAAGGCATCTACTCGAAAGACTGGGAGAATTATTAGAAATCTTTGAAATTTACAAGGTTTTATATAAAATAGTAGCTCAAAATACCACTGAAAAAGTAAGGAATTCGTTTATAGAAAAAGCTTTCTTCCTTACCAAAAAGGGGATGAGTGAGGAGGATAAAAACATCCAATTTGACCCGGAAATTTATATAATTGAGGATGATTTATTGAATCAACTTGCAGCTTCACCCATGTTTTCAAGCCGGGATCCAATGTTTATTAGGATTCTTGGTTATTTCATTACCCGGAAATTTCTCACTCAAAGTAAATTACAAAGAATCACGGGTTTATCTGCTGGTAAAATTTCTGAAGAAGTGAATTTACTATTAGAAAGTGGGTTAATTGAGAAAGCAGATATTTCAGAGAAGGGAAAAATTACCTATGGAGCTGAATCTGCAGGAATAATACTCCTAAAATTTGCAAAATTTATTATTGGAAGAATGGCAAAATGGGATCAGAACCTCCAAAAACTGAAAAGAGATTTAGAAGAAAATAAAAGGAATTTGGAGAATTTAAAGGATTTCACACAACTCTATGAAATTTGTGATTCTTTAGTACAAGCTGTTTCGAAATACAGAATGCTTATTAAAACACTAGATAAGATTCTCGAGTCCTGATTGCCCTCAGGATTTACACAAAGAACAAAATTGTAGCCATTCTTATTTTCTCGCCCATCATTTCTCTCATCCTTTTTATATCGAATTTTCCAGATGTCTCATACTCTGATATTTGAAAAATATAACAATGAAAAAAGCACCCTTCATTCGTACTCGCAGGCAAATCCATAATTTTTTATTAGAACTTAAGTAATCATGCATGGTAACTTGGCGAGGGGTGGTATGCACAAGTTCAAACCAAAAAGCCATACTTTCTGTAAGGTGGGATATGAATTGTATTCAAATTAATTAGGGGTAATTTTTTTGCTTCTCCCTCAAAGGCTATCATGCGGGTTACTTATCCTTTACAAACCTTTTTCCATTCTTAGCTCAATATCTCCATTACCATGATCTAATTGATCTACCTTAAAATATCCCATTTTTTCGTAAAATTCAACAGCAGAAACAGACCCATATAAAAACAATTCCGTGAAATTTCTTTTCTTAGCTACTTCTTCAAGTTTTTTCATCATTTTCTGACCAAATCCTTTTCTGTGATTATTTGGATCTATAAATATATCTGAAATTTGACCTCTTGTTGAAATGCTTCCAGTTCCTAAAATCTTATCTTGTATTTTAATAACATAAACCTCTAGTTCTGATCTTTTCATAAATTTTCTTTTGTACTTCTTTACCAAATTTTTAATAAATTTTGGAGAATAGTATTTGCTGTTTATCGTTGTTAAACAGTCAGTTATAATTTTTACACAGCTTTTTCGATCCTTTTTTACAGCTACTTGGATAATTTCTACCATTACAACCAGCAATACTTTTAATCATAACGATCTTATTATCTTTTTCTAGTCTTTAATAAAAACGGAATATTTCCGTTTTTAGTGTCAGGATAGTGCAAATTAGGTCAAAAAAAAATAAGAGTTTAAGAATTAATTAAATACTGAGGTATAATAGCCAACCTCCGATGAGTATCTCAAATACAATACTCACCAGACCGCTAATCGATGATAGCACATTATAGTATTTAAACTCAATTTTTAAGAGTTTTATCCCATTTAGGGCACCAATGGCAACACTGGCAACGATTCCTAACCAACCAATAAACAGAGGTACCACTCCAAAGATAACTAATATGATGGAAAATGCGAGTGTACCAATAGCCCAACAGAGCATTGCAAATGCGAATCTATTGCTTTTTGTTTGGAGAATGCTATGATATGAATCAAACAAAGAATTTTTATCCGTATCACTAGCGGTTGAATATTTTTTTGCTATATCGAGAAGTTTCCAGTAGTCTTTTTCGATATAGACTTGGATAGAACCTTCAATTATTCGAAAGATAATCAATATAATCCCAAGTATTATATTATAGAGATTAAAAGCTATAAACAATAATATAGCGAGTGTAATGACACAGAAATGTTCTATGAGCGCTAACATTACACCAATTTTGAATTTTCTGGGATCGCTATTAAATATTAATAGCTTGGCATCTGATTCGTAATGCTTTGGTGTTGGTTCTAATATATAACCAAATGCTGCCATCGCAATTTGTAAAACTAATATTAACAAATAGAAAAAACCAGCTAACCATATGTCTATATTCAAAGATTACCACCCCTTATATTTTTCATTTCTTTCACCATTTTAGTAAAATATTTTTTACTCTGCAACAGTTATTATTACATTACCCTTTTTATGCCCTTTATCGACATACTCATGAGCCTCGACAATTTGATCCCATGGGTAAGTCTTATCTATAGCGGATTTAAGTTTTCCTGCTTCAATAACTTCCTTGAGAAAGAGAAAATCTTCCTTTTTTATGATCTTACCACTACCCGAATCTTTATTGACGTTAAGATAGATACCTCCTTTCTTAAGAACCTTTTTAGCTTTTGAAGGAGGAAATTTATCTACAGCATCAAAAACAACATCATAAAGCTCGTTATTCTGAGTAAAGTCTTCTTTAGTATAATCAATTACCTTATCTGCTCCTAAAGATTTTACCAATTCTAAATTCGTAGTACTACAGACACCTGTAACTTTTGCTCCAAAATATTTAGCAAGTTGTACCGCATACGTACCTACACTTCCAGAAGCACCATATATCAAAACCGTTTGTCCATTCTGGATATGTGCTTGTCTAATCACAATATATGCCGTTAAACCTCCTCCAGCAACAGGTGCGGCTTCCTGAAATGTCATATTACTAGGTTTTATGGTTACAATGCCCTCTTTTGAAAATCTGCCCTTAGTAATCTCTTCAGGAAAACAAATGTATTCCGCATAACCACCAAATCTAAATCCTGGTGAACCAAACACTTGATCTCCTTTTTTAAATTTTGTTACATCTTTGCCTACGGCTTCAACCTCCCCAGCTAATTCAAGTCCAAGTATTTTGACTTTTTTGGGACCTTTAAACCCATACATTAGCCGTGCAAAAAACCGTACGATTGGATTAAATCTTGTAAAACCACTGCGAAATGTCACATCACCTTTAGTGACTGAGGTGACTATAATCTTCACGAGTATTTCATTGTCCTTGAGAGTAGGCTTTTCAACTTCCTTCATCCTTAAGACTTCTGGAGGACCATACTTTTCATAGATAATTGCTTTCACTTTTATAATCCCTATTTCTAATTTCTAAGTATGTTTTGAATATTAATGCAAATAATAAAAATGTAATAAATCTATTAAAGAGAAATTTAAAAATAGAAAAAACTCCACAAAAAAGTAAATTTTTTAATATTTGAATTTCCTTCTAGAAAGTTGGGAAGGAAATTAATTCAAAGATAATCTGAGCAAACATTGGATTTCGCCCTCTATTAAACTCTGTTGAGTTTAGTTCTCTCCCTGATTATTTTTTGGGCTCAGATTTCTTTTCCCTTCTCTTTTTGGAAGAATATAGGGTTTTTTCCACTATTATAATTTGAACGTAAATTGGACAAAATCGTAGAAAAATAAGGATTTTCGCCCTACTTTCTCCCTACCCATTTTTTAGCTTCAATATTATAAATGATTTTCTAATAGAAAGTCTACGCGAAGTTTTAGACTAGTTTTGGATTCTTTGATTTTGAATATCTAATCAGTATTTTCTCTAAGTTTTTAGAGGATTAGTATCTACTTCTAAAAAAAATGAGTTAAAATTTTAGAATTATTGTAGTATGTTATTGTTATTCGGGGAGTTTCATATTGATCGATTCCATCGCTTCTGCAGCTGTTGCCGCAATGTCAATTCGGAAATTAAAATCATCAATTTCCATATAGAAATCTATATTTCGATTTGCCATTTCTAAAGCTTCTTGAAGTTTACCTGGCATAACTTCACTCATCAGTATGATCTTGATACCATGTTTATCTCTCATTACGGCTGTTCCTAAACCTCTCGTTATACTCTCATCAGGAGGAAATTTACTAACCGATTCTATAGCTTTTTTTCCAACCTCCATTCTCCGTTTATACGGATACCATGCTGTTACTAAAATTATTGGCATATTTTATTACCTCAAATTTAAATTTGATTGTTCAAGGAATTTAATTTTCAATTAGATTTCGGTGTAGATTATATCTAGATTCTTGAATATTTAACGGTTGTGTAAAAAATTAGTGTATTGATTTGAAAAATCACAATTTTTGAACATCTAATCAGTATTTTCTCTAAGTTTTTAGAGGATCTAGTTCAAAGAATTTTGTTAAGTAGTGAAATTTTTTGCACTATAATCATCTTTAAATATTCTATTGATTTTTATATATTAAGAAAGTTGTGAAATAGTTTTACACAACTAAAAAATGACTATGTGATACAAATATGCAAGAAGTAGATGAAAAATTAGAAATGTTGAGAAGGAAAAAAGCTGAAATTTTATTGAAACATCAATCTATGCCTGAAAATATAATAGAAATACATTCTTCTGAAGAGCTTAATAATCTATTGAAGGATTATCCCGATAAAATAATTATCATAGATTTCTGGGCTGTTTGGTGTGGTCCTTGCATGTTCTTTGCGCCCATTTTCAAAAAACTTCATGGAGAATATCAAAGAGATTTCATTTTCGTCAAGGTCAATGTTGATGAAAACAGCTCTGTAGCAATGAAGTACGGAATTACGGGGATTCCAACAACTCTATTTATAAAAAATGATGAAGTAATAAACAAAGTTGTTGGTGCAATGAATTATGAAGGCATGAAAAAAATGCTAGAAAAGTTAAAACAATAAATTGATTAAATTTTTTCATTTTTTCTTTAATTCTTCTTTAACAACGTGAGATGAGATATATTGGAAATAATCGATAAAAACCTGAAAGAATTTGAGATAATTGACGAGATTTTAGATAAAAAAACTATATTTTCAAGTGAACAATTATTTAAATGTATCTTAGGTCTCAATAAAACAGAATCTAAAGTGCTCTGTTACTTATTAAAAAACAAAGATGTTCGAACATCTGATATAGCACTCGTATTAGAGATGGAACGAAGTTCAATTCAAAGAGCTCTTCAAATGCTTTCGATGCTAAAGATTATTGAACGCAGTTCGATGTCAATGAAAGAATACACACATGTGAATGCTTTAGAAGACACTAACAAACAAGGATATCTCTATGTATATAATGCCAAAAATATAGATTCAATAAAACAACAGTTCAAAAAATTGTTAAATAAATGGTACAGCTCAATGTTAAAATATATTGAAAACCTTGATGATCTATGTGAGTGTTGTGGCGTTAAATTTAGTAGATGCTAAAATTTTTGAATACAACTATAAATATACAACTTTTACCTATAATCCTATATTACTTTTACCTATAATCCTTTACTACTAATATCAGCTTTAGAAGTGTTCGTTAGGAAAATATCCGTAGGTTGATATAATCATCCGAATGTTCTTTACGAAGTTTGATTAATTCCTTTGTATTATATTCTCCGGGCACGACTAACGGAGTATAAGGATTGGCATCTAAAGCCTTAAATGAGAATGAAACAAGGTCTTCAACACTCATCCAAGCCTCCTTCGGAAACCATTCGCGTTTGAATTTACCTTGAGCGATTTGCTCATCGTGCATTTCAGTAATGGTTAACCCTGGCAGAAGACTTTGGACTAAAATCCCTTTTTTATACATTTTTTCATGTAATTTCTCTGAAAATGACACTAACCCGCTTTTTGTCGTGAAATAGGTTACGCCAGGTTTTCTATCTATGACACCTGATGACGAGATATTTATTATTATCCCTCTTTTTCTCTCAATCATTTTAGGCAACACTGCATGGCAAAAAACAATCGGTGCGGTAAAATTAACATTGATAAAATCAAAATGTTGTTTTAATTCGATGCCTAAAAATGACCTCCATATTGCATATCCTGCGGAATTGACTAAACATTCAACATCCCCTTTGGTCTTAATATAGGATACAACATTCTCGATATCAGATATTTTTGAGAGATCCGCAGTTAACACAGAAGCTTCTATATTATGCTTTTCCTTTAATTCAGCTGATAATTTTTCTAACCTATCTTTTCTTCGAGCAATAAGGATAACATTAAATCCTTGTTCGGCTAATTTTTTCGCAAAACCTTTTCCAATTCCAGAGCTAGCTCCAGTAATTAGAGCCCGTTTTTTATTATCCCATTCCAATTAACTCACACCTTGTTCACATAAAGTTTTTTTAGAATTTATCAGTTTTTTTTTTTGGCTTAGACAGAGATAAACATGAGGAGTTATCTATTTGTTGCTAAACCACTTTTTCAAACGTTCCAATATTTATTGTTACGAACTCCATCACATAAATATTTTCTTTCTTCTTTTCTATGCTATTCGAGAAACTCCCATGTGGATAAAAAAAGCATCATTACAGAGAATAATCCGCCTTACTATTTTCACCTATTTACCTCTAATTCAATAATCACTAGAACATATAAAGAAAAAGAAATTCGTTGATATATGATTAACATGTCAAATTAGTGAGTCAAATTAGATGGATCTATGAATGTATAGACATCTATTTTAATCTATAGTTTGAATAAACATTAAAAAATCAGCTAGATCTTATTTTTGATTCAAAATAACAACGAAAAATATTTTAAAATATTTTAAATATTGTAAAAACTCAATCGAAATGAGGTGATTCACATACAAACTAAATATCCAGATTATCTATTATGTCCGAAATGTGAAAAGAAAATAATATTAGATTTTGATAATAATCCTGAATTCCCTTCTCTCTCTTATTATTTTCGGATTTAAGTTAAAAGTCAATGAGAAAAGCTTAATTTTCTTCATCATGATACCAATTCCACGTATCTAATACTTTTAAAACATTGTAATTGACCCCTATAAGAGAACTTTTGTGAATTTGATAGTCTTTATATGTATATGTAGGAATATGGCAATAGCTAGAAGGATTTTCTGGGAGTGTTATATCAAAGATATATGATTGAATATCCATCCATTTTTCTAGATGTGCGCTATAATTTACGGTGTTTAAAGCATTCATTATCATACCAGTCAAATATGTATCGTTAATTCGAGAGAAATATGAATAAGAATGTAAGTCGAATAGCTGATTTATCGTATTATAGGGATTAAGGTAGTCACAACCTATACCAATAAAATTTCCATCAAATTCCCATGGCTCAATTTCACCTACATCTAGATATTCATCCCACGTGGATATTTCATCCACGTTAACACCGATTAGAGCCCAGTCGTCTTTTAAAAGCGTTATAAGATCAGTCCTAAGACCACCACCAAAATACTCGTATATACGAATGTCCCATAATGGTGAGGATCCCCACGCGAGTGCGATCCAAGCATTATCATTTGCGCCACCATCCACAGTGCTACTTAATCCAATACTAGGATATATAATTTTCATAAGATCTCGTGCTTTTTCTACATTTCCCTCATAGGTACCGCTAAAAGGGAAGTCTTGGGCCATTTTCCCTTCAAGTGAACTATTATATGCCGGCATTACTCGTGGAACAATAGGGAATCCTGGGTAACGATCTCTTGGTCCAATTTCTTCCCACAAGTATGTATAGTTTATAGCTAAAGCTAATGCTCTCCTAAGTGTGGCATTATTTCTCTGGTATTGAAAATTATTTTCTTCAATCATGTTACCCTGATAATCTTTTGGTCCACAATATAGCTCGAAGAAGTAGTACCCTAATCCCACACCAACCTCCTCAACATGAAAAGTTGAATCAATCAAAAAATTATCCATATAAGAGTATGGAACTCCTGTAATATAATCAAATTCCCCTGCTAATCCCCTATTCATTCTTTCTTCATCATTATCTATAAACCGCATAATAAGTTCCTCGAAATAGGGTCCAGTAGCCCAATATCTTTCCCATCTTTCATATCTTACATAATCTCTAGGTTTATGGCGTTGCCATTTCCAGGGACCGGTACCTATTAAAGCTTCGTCCAATTGGACTATTTCATAAAATTTATGTGATGATGGTGAAATTAGATTTGTTGATCCAAAACATAATAGATCTAATAGCACACCAAAAGGAGTATTCAAAATAATTGTAAAATTATAGGCTCCATCGCTTTCAAAGCTGTCAAATAAGTATGTGCCGTTTGATAAGTAATATAACGAGGAAGAAAAGCCTACCTTTGAAGTTTCATTTGACACCACATTACCGGTTTCATTACTGAAATGCATAAGCCTATCAAAGTTCCATTTAACCGCATCAGCATCCAATAAGGTGCCATCATGAAAATACACATTTTCTCTAATTTTAAATGATATTCTTATGGGTGATTCCCATATCCAATACTCAGCTAATAAAGGCGTAGGTTGATAATCAGGATGCCTTGATACATCATAATGAACTAATCCTTCAGTAATTTGACTCTGGTGCCAAAAGGATGATTGATCCCATGTATCAACAGGATCATTTTTTGCTAAGCCAGGATAACTAATAGCGACAGTAACTACCCGATTCGTGCTAAGAACATTTCCCAACTGAACATTTACCAACTGTATTGAAAGAATAGTATTTGCTAAAATTGATGCTCCAAGTATAATACAAAGAATTATTATGGCAATATTTTTAGAACCTCTTGATTTCTCATAGATTACATTAGTCAGTATTCTCTCACTTCTTATTTGAATATTAAATTTTAATGTATGAAATCAATAAATTCTATGGAGATTTCTTTAAGGTTCAATTTATCTTAGGATTTCTATTCTTCAAATTCACTTAAATATTTTATTCTTAAGATTAGATTCAAACTTAATATTCTGAATTTGTGAAGAAGGAAAACATGATTTATTCTTTTGGATTCCTAACTGTAGTATGAGAATCAAGAAAGGTTAAATATCACAGTAGATATTTACATTTTAATAACTCCCACCTTGAGATTACGGGGAGAGAAAAAACTTTGATAAAAGACAAAAGACGAATTAAATTTACTCTATTATTCGTTGTATTCCTATTGAATTCCATTTTAATAATCCAGAATGGATCTTGTCAAGGTTATGATACAATTTGGAAATTCAAAGCTGGGGATAAAGTAATGGATATAGCGATTTCTAATGATGGGAGCACAATTGCAATTGTAGGTTATGATCGTCAACTTCATCTATTAAGTAGCGAAAGCAGTTCTCCGTGATCAAACACTTAATCTTTAAATAAAATATAAAAGAATGATATAAAATGCGATTTTTATCCTTTCATGTTGATTATTTTAGACATAAAGTAACAAAGAAAGGTCGTTCTAAGATAATAGAGGAAATCTCAGAGGAAAATAAAGAAAATCAAGTTGAAAATGCATTAGTTCTTTTTGTAAGTATGGAAAAACAGGATGAAGCGAAAGATGATATAATAAAAAAAGGGATTAATGAAATAGAAAAAATAACTAAACAATTAAAAATTATCAATGTTGTGATAGTACCCTTTGCTCATCTATTTGGACAACTTAGTTCTTTAGAGTACGCCTTTGAGTCCTTTAAAAAAATCGAATCTATGTTAAAATTAAAAAATTATACTGTGCTTCGTCTTCCTTTTGGATGGTTTAATGAATTAGAAATGAAAGCTAAAGGACATCCTCTATCACGAATTTCCAGAATAGTTGAATAACCATAAAAGATATTGTTTATCTTACCTCGATCTTACTCAATTTCAATATAACTTAGCTAATTATTTAATTTTAGTAGGTTTAATTCATTTTATTGTCTCTAAATTAATAAAAAAAAGAAAAGAATAATAATTATTGAATTGCTAAGAGTTCGCTTTTATTGAATAATTAGTTTTGAGTGAGTTTATTATCGAAGGCTTTTCTTTCTTACCCAAAGCCTATTTAATGGCTTGTGAAAAAGCCGGGAGGGTTGCTTTATCTATAATTCTCCCCGAAAAGTCTTGATCATATATATTTAATTTAACGTAGAGTTCTTTAACTCTGACATAACATTTAAATGTCTCAAATGAATTAATAATATTTAATTCGAAATCAGGAACTTTAGTTTCTTATTAAACATAATTTCATTAGAAGTTATAAAAATTGAGATGAGAGTGAATGTTACCTAAATTAACAATTAAAGAACTTGAATTCCGAGGCAGATTTAACACGGGAATGGCTAGCTTATCTAGTAATCTAAACCAAAGTGTAGGTACTTTCATAGAAGAGCATGCCCGGAAAATAGGGGAGCAAATTGGATTATTATTTGAAGATAAATCCTGGAATTGGAAACAAATGAATGAAGAATGTAATAAAGTCGCAAATTTGTTTTTCCAACTAGGATTAAAACCTCAAGATACTGTCGCGTTGATTCTGGGAAATTCCCCGGAATTTCTTTTTATCACAACTGGAATAAACAAAATTCAAGGAATCACCGCATTGATAAACACTAACCAGCGAAAAGAAGCACTAGTTTATGCTATAAAAATTGTTGAAGCAAATTGGATTGTTGTTGGGGGTGAGTTCCTAAATAACTTACAGAGTATTGCAGAGGAATTAGGCATTAATAACGATCATATTTTTGTTACAAGAAATTTAAATGATCATCCTCATAATTATCAAAATTTAGAGGAATTACTATTTAATATACCAATTGATAATCCTCCAACTACAACTAATTCTAATTTACTTGAAACAGCATTTTATCTTTATACCTCAGGAACAACGGGATTACCTAAAGCAGTAGTTATGCAGAACCTTGCTATTCCTGGAGTCGGTTTATCCCACGGACACTGTATCCTACAACTAACTTCTGATGATGTTGTATATACAGTTACACCACTATATCATGTTTTGGCGTTTTTAGGCAACTGGGGGTGTTCGATTTATACAGGTGCTACTTTTGCTTTAAGAACAAGATTTTCCTCTTCTAATTTTTGGACGGATATTAAGAAGTATAAAGTAACAGCTACCTATTATATAGGAGAAATACCCAGATATCTTTTAAATCAACCAGAATCAGAAGCCGACAAGAATCACACCTTAAAAAAAATACTTGGATTGGGACTTCGAAAGGAAATCTGGCTCCGCTTTAAGAAACGTTTTAACATCGAACATATTTACGAGATTTATGGTTCAACGGAAGGTTTCGGACCACTTGTAAACCTCGATGAGAATCCCGGTATGGTTGGAAGGGATAATGTAGAAATTCACGCATTAGCAAAAGTAGATCCTGAGACCGGAGAATTGCTTAGAAACAAATATGGATTCTGTATTAGATGTAAAGCCGGTGACATCGGCAGATCTTTGGTGAAAGTCGAGGAAGAGTTTAGAAATGACTTCATAAAGTACAAAAACGATGAGAATACTAAAAAAAATATTATTAGAAATGTTTTTGAGGATGATGATATGTACTTTATGAGTTCAGATTTTTTACAACGCCATGAAGATAGGTGGGTATCTTTTGCTGATAGGATTGGGGATACTTTTCGATGGAAAGGAGAGAACGTTTCAACACTAGAGGTGGAAAATGTTCTCAATCGTAGTAAATCAATCATAACTAGTGCAGTTTATGGTGTTACCATACCAAAGAGTGATGGTAAAGCAGGTATGGCTTCACTCAGTATAAAAAGTGACTCTAATTTCGATATTGAAAAATTTTCCAAATTTGTTGCTGAATCTCTTCCAAAATACTCAATCCCTATTTTTATTCGACTTCAGGATCAGCTGGATCTCACAAGTACGTATAAAATTACAAAAACAACTCTTAGTGAGGAAGCGTATGACATCAATAAAATTTCCGATCCCCTCTATTATTGGGATCAATCGATAAATAAATACGTCCCTTTTGAAGAGAATTTACATAATCAACTACTCCAAGGAACTATAAGAATTTAATATTCGTTATGTATCGTCCTACAATTCCTACGCAGTCTAAATAAAATATATATATAT
>JBHLOF010000017.1:0-6089 GCA_048940805.1 Promethearchaeota archaeon | reverse complement strand
TAGGAAATATTAAAATTCGTTTTTTAATATTTTTTTAATAAATCACTCATCGATAGCGCCCAATAAATTTAAAAACTAATAATACTATTAAATTCAAGAAAATGGACAATCAAAATTCAGAGGAATTCGTTTTATATAACGGAAAAAAATTTTTTATAAGAAAAGAGGGATTAAACTTTAGTTCTTGGGGTGTAAAGGATATTTCTCAGATCAAAGGTTTAGAAAGCCAAAAAAACATTAAGTCACTTATTTTAACGGCTAATAATCTTACCAAAATCTCAGGATTAGATAGCTTAGTAAACCTTGAAGCTTTACATTTAGATATAAACAAAATCGATAAAATTGAAGGCCTTGAGAATCTCATAAATCTAAAAATTCTAAATTTGGTATCAAATAGAATTTTTAAAATTGAAAACCTTGATAACCTCGCAAATCTTGAGGAACTATACCTTGAATGTAATCACATTTCAGAAATGAATGGACTCGAACACCTCACTAACTTAAAAACTTTGCACCTTGGCGGGAACCACATAACCGAAATTCAAGGGTTAGATAAACTTACAAATTTAGAATTACTTTCTTTTAATGATGTGCATAGTGGAGCTGGTAATTATATAAAAATTATCAAAGGTCTTGACAATTTAAAGAGCTTACGAACATTAGATTTAAGCAATAATAAGATTAAAAATATTAGAGGCCTTGATAATCTTACAAATTTAGAGCAACTACGCTTAGGAGGCAATCATATTAAAATCATGAAAGGATTTGACAGATTAATCAATTTAAGGGAATTATGGCTCTTAGAGAATCAAATTCAGACAATTCAAGGTTTAGGACCTTTAAAAAATTTGAAAGTACTCATCATTTCTGATAATCGCATTTCCCGCATAAAAAATATGGAGAACTTTAAAAGGATTGAATGGGTCGATCTATCCTGGAATCCAATCTCAGAAAAAGAGTCAGAAAAAGTAAAACGCGACAAATTCTTAAAACCTATTATCAGAACGCAAGAAACGGATATAAATGAAGAGAATGTAGTAATAGAAAAAAAATTGAATATCGAATTTATGATTCTCAATTTATTTTCTCAAAAAAAGATATGCGAATGGAAAGATTTTACTGAATTTTTAAATGCATCAACTTTGTCAATATACTTACTTAAGCTCAGGAAGGATGGGTTTATTGAAAAAGTTGAGAGAAGTGTCTATAAGATTACACCTAAAGGTGAGGAACGTTTCAAAACATTGCCTAAAGGAACTTATTCAGTAAGAAAGATAAAATATCCCCCAATAAATGTCCTCAACACAGAAGAAATGGAACTAATTCTATTATGGATGCTTTCTCACAATGACTACCTGGGATGGTCTGATTTCGAAAGATCCGATGCTCCTGTCTATGTTCATTATGAATTGTTATCAAAAACCTTTGAATTATTTCTTAAGAAAGGTTTTATGAGAATAGATGAGAAAAAAAAATATAGAATTACTCAAAAAGGCTCAAAGCATTATTTGAAAGTTGTGAGATCAATTAAACATAAATAGGATTAGTTCGAACAATTTGGCGCGAATTTAACAAAGCTCTTGACAAATCGTTCTTTTTTCTCTAATTCCGAATATTTCTCCCTTATCTTTAGTTCGCATAAAGGACAGAATTGGATTTTATTGTCCATAACCAACATTCTCGTCCCACAATGCCGACATCGAGTACGGCTCGTAAAATTAAAATTCTCACTACACATGATAATTTTTGTTTTTTGCTTTCTTTGGTTTCGCAATAGGTTTTGGGTGAGTTTAGAGCCCCACCCCAGCTCGATAAGTGAATCCAACATGGAAATGATGAGTTGATAAAAATTGTAATCGTAATAGTTTAATTAAAAATGGAAAAAAAATATTTAATGTCTTATGTAATACATGTTTCTAATAATAATCAATTCGCGGTTCTCTAATCTTTTATTAGCCATCATGTTTACCTCCTTTCTGTTTTTATATTCTTTTTTGTTTTTTTTTAGATTTTATATTTTTCATTTATTTAAATTTCTAACGCAAGCCATAATCTCTGTGAACTCGCTGCCATTCAACTCGCTGGATTGGAACTACGTGTTCAGGATATTTTGCGTTTATTTCTGATTTCTTGATGAGCTTTGATAATCGCTTTTTAACGGGTTGCTTTCGAATTTGTTTAGTTTTGACTTTTCCTTGAGCTTTTATTTGATCCAAGCGCATCTCTAAATTTACCTGCTCTACATTAACACAATTCATTCTTACCGCCTTCTTTTCTGATACATGAGCCATTTTTTCCATCACTTTTTTATTTTTTTTCTTTTTTTTTCTTACTTTTAATAAAGAAATAATTCAATTTATAGTTTAATTACACATACTTCAATTGTAGTTTGTAGTTCATCTGAAGTTTCTACTACTGTGTGAACAAGAAACCTTAAATAGAAGTTGTACTATTCATTATTTGTAGTGTTATTCATTTAATGAAGGTACTACAGTGATTATGTATGAGTGGAACAGAACCGACGAATTTTCCCCCTGATGAGGTAGTTCAATCATTACTTACAGAAAAAAAGAATTTTGAGCATATTATTCTATGGATGTTAAATAATAATGATAAGGTTGAATGGGCAGATTTTAAGCGAAAACCAATTGATATAGCACAATCGACGTTATCGAATTATATGACTAAATTATTAAGTAGAGGCTATGTTGAAAAAATCGAGAGAGGTAAATATAGAATAACCTCTATAGGTGAAGAGCGATATAATGAACTATCAAGAGTCAAAGAAGTTAAACGAAAATTGAATATTCCTCCTGATGTCATTACCCAAACGAGAAATTATAGTGACATTATCCTTTGGATGGCATATAATAATAATTATTTAAAATGGTCGGATTTTATAGAAGAAGATTCACCAGTGAGAATTAACCAATCATCTTTATCAAAGAATTTAAACATATTACTTGATGATGAATTAATTAGAAAAGGGGAGAAAAAGGAGTATAAAATTACCAGATTAGGAAAGGCAGAATACGCTAAAATTTTAAAATCATATGATCTAGATCGACAATCTATATTAAATGAAGAGAGTAAGAGAATTGAAGAGATTACGAAAAGAACAATCAGGTTTTTTGAAAAATATAACATTAAGGATGATGATATCAAATTTCGATTTTTAAATAATGTATTAACTCTTCCTTTTGAGAAATTGAGGGGCTCATTAGATAGTGAAAGTGATTTCAATAAAATACTACTATTCCTTTCGATGAACCATCCAAACCAATATCCAGAATACATTTCACCTGAAAATTTTTCAAAAGAATATGGGATTGATAAATTAGATTTAGAGTTTAATATAAGAAAAATTGTTGAGAAAAATGTCTACTCTATTAAATTTTTCCAGTTATTCGCAGATGAGGAAAAAGTTTATTATTTTCAGGCAAATGAAAAGATAGAAAAAGTTCTGAGTGCGATAACAGAGGATCATATAACGAAATTCACATATTTGAATAAGTTATATGAGAAAACCCGAAGTGGTAGATCCCAACTAACGTTAGAATCAACAACTAATTCAATTATATTGGAAATTTGTGAACAGTTATTTGATGCAAGATTAAAAGACTCTTTAAGAGAATTTTTGCCAGAGTATATTAAATATTTGGCATACAAAATGGAAACTCAGAAAAGATTAGAAGAAATTACAGATAAATTAGAGGGTACCATTTGGAGGGACTTTCAGTATTATAGTGCTACGAATCAACCTCCTAAATCCTTTGATGAGGATCATGAGTATTATTATTTGGTACCTCAGATTTTTGAAATATTGGACGACAGTTATATAATCCCGAGTATTGAAGATGTTGTCAGGAAGACAAAAAAGGCATTGAAAAATAAATATGAATACAAACGAGCGTTAAAGATAGTAAATACCAGCATCAAAAAGGGACTAGATAATACTGAAATCAAGTTATTTAAAGCAATTGTGCTATGCTATTTGGATAAATTTTTTGAAGCGATAGATATAATTGAAAGCGAGGTAGATTACGAACAATATGAAGATGAAGAAGATTTATATGTGGTGTCTTCGTTTATTCTGGCTTTTTCGTATAGTTCTTTAGGTAATGCTAATGACGCGTTGAAAATAGTTAATAAGACTTATAATCTATATCCTGAGAATCCCATTGTATTAGCAACGAAAGCTCTTATCTATGGTTATAGTATTATATATAATTTTGAAATTGAAGAGGGAAGTGATGATTCGGTATTAGATTTAATTGATGAAGTAATCAGAATCGATCCCAAAATCACGAATAAAGCCAGATATTATCAATTTAAGAGCATTGTCATGGAACAAATGGATCAAGAAGAAGAAGGTTTAGAGGAAATAAATACAGCTCTTGATTTAACAGACGATATTGTGGATTTATATTATGCGAAATCAAAAATTCTCTCGTCTTTAGGAAGATATGATGAAGCCTTAGAAACCTTAAAAAAAATAAAGAAGAAGTTTCCGGATAACAAAAAATATGTAATGATGCAAGAAGCTTATGTTCTTAAAATGTCGGGTGATTTACAGTCAGGATTGGATATTATAACTGAGTTGACAGAAGAATATGAAAAAGACATCGATTTTAATAATAACAAGGCATATTGGCACATCTATATTTACAAAGAAAATCAAGAAAAGGGGATTGAAGATGAAGAAAACAAATTGGCAGCAATCGAGACTATAAAAACTTTAACTGAGATGGCTCCAGAGGAGGGAAATTATTTTGACTCGTATGGGGAAATCATGATGATTACGGGAGATTATGAGAATGCCATAAAACTTTTTGAAAAAGCAATTAAAACGGAACCAAATGGTTGGTTTATACCTGAAACTTATCTTAAATTAGGAAAATGTAATGAAAAGCTTGGGTTTTATGAGAAAGCTGAAGAGAATTTCAAAAAAGCAAGGCAGATTGTACGGTATTGCTTTTGCCACATTAAGTATCGAAAAGAGTGGATTGAAGAGATTGAATATAATTTGAGAAAAATTAGAGATAAGAGATAAGATAAGAAATTGAATTTGAAAATCAATTGAAGATCAAAAACTTCTTAATTTTTAGATTTTAAACATTAATTATTCCTTCTTAAATCCTACCTTAATAGTCATCGAGATGGATTCATCAAAGACTTGGCTTTCTATTTCAACTTTAAAAGGCATCTCGTCTGAGGCAAAAAATTCAGTAAAATAACCCAGCCAATAATTCCCATATCGCCTATGTTGTCTATGTCTAAAAAGTAAGTGATATAAATCTTCATTTTCTTTGTTTACATCAATGGTGTGGAAATAATTTGCTACAGTCCAAATCTTTTGAACAGCATATATTATTTCTTGCATGGATAAAGTGTTAATGGGTTTGCCCGTATACCACAATATAAGGTCAAAGGCTACATTCTTACGCCAAGGCTTATTCAGGGCTTCTTCCGGAGCTTCAGCAGCAGCAATTAATTGATTAAAAGTAGTTTTACCAATTAACATCATTTTCATCTCGTCTCTCGCTCGAACCCATAGATCCCTATCCAAAGCTTTTTGATCTCCATAATATTTAATTGCACGTTCAATAAAAGCGATTGTTGATTCATCCTCATTTTTATATTTATTTATAATAGCACTAATTTCTGGCGAAATATTGTTAAAATCATCAAAATATTTAATTGCATTTTTTACAAGATCAGAAATTGTAGTGCCTTGAAGCTTATATTTATCGATAAGTCCTCTGGTTTCGTCGCTTATTTTAAGAAACAATGGTTTATCTTTAGACTCAGGTTCAAGAACCTTCTCGACTTCCTTTGCCATTAGTATCATCTCCTTAATATCTTTTCATATATAAATATATAATGCAACAGCAAAAATTTTTTTTCTTATTTATAAAAGGCATAACTGGTATTAAAAATGTTTCTCTTTGTATATATAGATATATATTGCTTTGTACATTTTTTTGTAAAACCTTTCCATTGTAAAATATATATAGATATATATAACAATCTATATTTTTAAATGCATCTTCGACATATTGTCGTGGTTTTAAAAGAATTCATAACAT